>JAUVJU010000041.1 GCA_030592285.1 Caldifarciminota bacterium | reverse complement strand
CGATAAATTAATTCAATTAAGTTTATATGAACAGTTAATTGAAGCAAAATTTAACAAACAAATTCCATATGTTTCTGGTGGTTCTTCCGTAACAATACCTTTGATTTTTCAAAATCTTTTACCAAAAGGAATTAATCATTTTAGAGTAGGCGAAACATTATTTCTTGGAACTGATGTTTATAATAATACAAAATTTGAAAAAATGCACTCTGATATATTTAGCCTGTATTCAGAAATTATAGAATTAATTGAAAAGCCTGTTGTTCCTATGGGTGAATTTGGGATAAATGTTGAAGGTGAAAGTTTTGAATTTGATCAAACTAATATTGGAGAAACATCATACCGAGCAATCATTGATTTAGGCCTTCTTGACGCTGAACCAGACCATCTTGAATTAGTTGATAAAAGTTTAAAATTAGCTGGTGCAAGTTCCGATATGATTGTAATTAACCTTTACGAAAACAAAAAGAAATATAAGGTAGGAGATTTGATTGAATTTAAGTTAGATTATATGGGATTACTTAGAATTATGAACTCTAAATATATTGAAAAAAAGTTAAAACAGTAGCTAATAATGGCTATAACTATGATTGAAAAATAACAAGAGTTAATTTAAGAAGCTTTTAGAAACATGAAACAACTGATTTTACTATTTGGTTGACTGATAATATTGAATTGTTCCCTCCTATTGATGCTTGCGAAAATGGCTTTCTCGGTATTGCAAATATTGGTATTCTTCTCTCTAATAAATATATTATTGCTTTTGATAAACTTCTTCTCTTTTTCCTTTTCATTCATTTTATTATATCACATTTTTTCATATTAGATACAACTTTTTATATATTCCCAGAGTGGAAAAATAAAAGGATTAATTGTGTGTCCATCTAATGGGAGTAAGACCATGCTCACCAACCGCCTCCACCTCCTCCACCTCCGCCTCCACCGGATGATCCACCTGAAAAGCCCGAACTGGATGAAGATGATGAAGTAGATACTGCAGAACTAAGAGAGGAACTAAATGATGAAGCAAAATTGCCTGAACTAAATGATCTTGTACCTACATACCATATAGGATGATATGATCCTCCCCTTTCAATAGCAATATTATTTATTACACTCTGAAATCTATTTGTCCATTTATTTTCAATATCAAGAGCAAAAGCAAATGGAAGAAATTTTTCATATACCTCAATATTGGAAGGTGGCAAATTATGATATTCAATATCATCTCTTTCTGCTGTACTCATATACATTTTAAAGCCCTCAATCTTATCCATTATTTTTCTCCCACTAATAGTAGGTGCTTTAAGAAGATCAAAAAACAGAACATGAAGACCAAGCATTGCTATAAGAATAATATTAAAAATTACAGGAATATTTTGAGTAAATAATGATAATACAACAATTTCAACAATAAGAAATGGTAAAACAAATATCAGAAGAAAAATAGAACCAAAAATTTTCTTTTTTTCTTTTGAAGAAGCCGCGCTTCTTAAGCTCTTTATTGCAGAGGTTACCATTACCATTAAACCTATTGTCCATAAAGATAGCCAAATATATAGAATCATTGACTCAGCATCTATACGCGGTGACAATGCAAATGCCAGTACAATAGCAAGAATTGATAAAATAATTGCAGGTACAGTATAAATAGAATTAAGGAAAAAGAAGGTGTTCTTATATGATTTATTTAGTGATTTTTTTAATTTTCCAATAGTTCCAATTATGGTTATTCTATTTTCTCTATTCAATTTGATTGATTGTTGACCATTTAGTAATTCATTCATAACAATCTGTTCTTCCTTTGATAAGGAATTATCTACATTTTTTAATTTTTCAATTATATATTTCTTTTTTTCTTCAATGATCTTTATGTATCCCTTTACTGCTAAGTTCATTATAAGAGCAGAAAAGATTTTATTGTCATATCCCATTCTCATAATATATCTCATTGCTCCGGGAGATAAGTTTTCAGGTGATTCATATAATGGAATAATTGTTCCTTTATCAGGATCTTTACCTACCTTTACCCATGCCCACATATAGTATATAAAAAGTAAAACAATGCCCAAAATCGCAATAATTATATGCATATTATCCTTAATAAAATATACTGCTTTCTCGCTTTTTGTAGGTTCCTTCACATATCCCTTGGGCCATGAAACAGCTATGGTCATTCCTTCATATGAATGAAATCTTTCTGTGCTAATAAAACTAATAAATGAGGTATCCCTTTCAACAACTTCATATGCCATTCCACTTTTGCCTGTTTTACCGGTATATGCAACAAAATCAATATTTTCAACTAAAATTCCATCAGGTAAAAATACATTACATTTAATATGATTAATATTGAATGTCCATCCATTGCCTGTAACATTCCAATAAAGTTCATCATGATCTTCAAAAAAGCCCAATTGCCTTGTTGTTTTATAGGAAATCTCATAAGTATAATAACCTGGATGCAAATATACATTTTTACTACCAATATATATTCTTATACCATTTCTTAGATTTTTCGTATGATAGGGCTCTTTTTCACCATTTTTTTTGATTTCAATGATCTCAAATCCAACAGAATATCCATTGCCAACTCTATCTGTATAGTATAGAGGAAAGTCCCTGAAAATTCCTCTTTTTATTTCATCACCACCTGCAAAAACAGTGATCTCTTCATTAACGATCATTGAACCATCTTCATCAATATGTATATTACTAATATATGTTTTTATATGCTCAGTTTCAGCATACAGAAAAACCGTGATTAAACATAGAAAAATAAATATCCATTTTTTCATTATTATCCCCCTATTTAACCTTAGGAACCTGTCTTTCAATAATCAATTCTATTTCAAAATAATCCTTTTCTTTAAACTTAAATAGATCAGCAATAATCATTGTTGGAAATGATTGAATTAATGTATTATAATTTCTCACTGCACCATTATAGTATCGTCTTGCATATTGAATAGTATCTTCAATATCTGTTAATGATTCCATTAATTTAATATATGTTTCATTTGCCTTTAAATCCGGATAATTCTCTACAACTGCTAAAAGTGTTTTCACCTGCTTTGATAATTCAATTTCAGCATTATTCTGCTTTTTCACTGTATCAGCAGTTTCAGCATTGTTCCTTAGTTTAACTGTATTCTCCATTACATTCTTTTCAAAATTTGCATATGACTTAACTGTTTCCAAAAGATTTGGTATAAGATTGTATCTTCTCTTTAATTGCACATCTATTGCACTCCATGCCTCTTTAACAAAATTATTCAATTTTACAATGCGATTATATGCAAAAATAAAGAATACTAATATTATAAAAATAATTCCTGAAATAATATAACCCATAGAATCTCCTTATTAACCTATTCTCTTTAATGCTTCTCTTGTACTTAATGTTGAAAGCTCTGTATTATTAACAAAATCCCTCACCGATTCAGGATTTTTTCGTGCATACTGTCTTAATGCCCATCCAATTGCTTTTCTTATGAAAAATTCCTTTTCCTTTGCACATTTTCTAATATTTGAATAAAGCATTTTTTCATTTGTTTCCTCTTTATAATTTAACTGAAAGATCAATGCCGTTCTTCTTAGCCACATATTATCACTATTTATCCATTTTTTGTTTATGGATCTCATAAATTTTGTATCTTTAATCAGTAATGGTCCAACAATATTTGATGCTATAGCATCAATTGTATCCCACCATGATTTATTAGTTATCATATATTCAGTAATAGGTATGAAGTCCGTATCCAATGTTTTAATTCTTTTAGTGATCAAGCCTATAGCAAAGTATTGATAATCCCTGTAATTTAGTTCCCATAATACTTTAATAATACTTGTCATATTATTATTTTCAGGATATCCGTATTCATTGATAAATGATTTAAATAGTTCTTTTCTAATTGGAGAAGAAATACCAATAAAATCAAATTGATTACGCATATACTTTTTCATTCCTGCGGCCTTTCCTATATTAATATTCTGTTTGTAGGATTTTATCAGTGGCTTCAAGTAATTCATTTCTTTATTCTTCTCCCATTTTCCTTTCAATACTAAATGGGAATGTATGTGCTCCAACAGATGTATTGAAGGTTACATCGCCCTTTACCAAAATCTTCATATTTCCCAGTCCCATCATAATATTAGGGAGATTTTCTTTTAATTCACTTAATTCCGGTTTTACTTTTGTTGAATAAGTGGTTTTAGCATTTTTCTTAATTACAATATCCTCTTCTGTTTCTCCAACTGCAATTTTTTTATCATCAATAAATATCTCATAATTTATTTCTTCTATTTTCACATCTATATTGTTGGGATTGTATATTCCAATATCAACAAGAAGTACAATCTTTCCAAGTGAAGGCATTCCTACATTGATACCCTCAAAATTATACTGTAAATTCTTGATTGCATTTATTTGTTTATATGCAGTGCATGAAGATAAAAGAACAATAACAATAATAAGAATGGTAATTTTTTTCATATCATTTCCTCCAGTTTTTTTCTGTATTTATTAGGATCAATATCTTCCGTATTCACTTTTTCTTCAATTGCTGCTTTTAAAACAGCATAACTCTCTTTAACGAACACCCTTTTATCAAATGGTTTAGGAATAATATAATCTGCACCAAATTTTAATTTCTGTTTATATATTTTCTGTACATCCTCAGTAGCATCCATTCTTGCAATATCTGCAAGTGCCTTTGAGGCAGCCATTTTCATGTTTTCTGTAATATTCTTAGCACCACAATCCAATGCTCCTCTAAAAATGAAAGGGAAACCAAGAACATTATTTATTTGATTGGGATAATCACTTCTTCCTGTTGACATAATAATGTCATTTCTTACACTTTTTGCAGATATATAATCTATTTCAGGATCAGGATTTGCCAATGCAAATACAATGGGGTCCTTATTCATTGATTTTAAATATTCCGGTTTTAGTATACCCTTAACAGATAATCCAAGAAATATATCAGCATCATGAATTGCTTCTTTTAATGACATATCCTCACATTCATTTGAATATATCTTTTTATATTCATTAATATCATTTCTTTTTTTATTAACTAATCCCTTTGAATCAAACATAAAAATATTCTCTTTTTTCATTCCAATATCAATAAACATTTTAATACATGATAATGCAGCAGCAC
Source organism: Caldifarciminota bacterium (assembly GCA_030592285.1). Taxonomy (GTDB): domain Bacteria; phylum Hydrothermota; class 32-111; order 32-111; family 32-111; genus JAUVJU01. The sequence continues at coordinate 11,307 of JAUVJU010000041.1, read as the reverse complement.
CTGCTCCACTAACAATCATTTTCATTTTTTTCGGATCCTTGCCTGTCAGTGTAAGGGCATTTATTAGTCCAGCTGTTGCAATAACCGCTGTACCATGCTGATCATCATGGAAAACAGGAATATTCATTGTTTCTTTTAATTTTCTTTCTATATAAAAACATTCAGGTGCCTTGATATCCTCCAAATTAATACCGCCAAAAGTTGGCTCAAGGGATCTTATAATATCAATCAATCTATCCGGGGCTTTCTCATTAATTTCAATATCAAATACATCAATAAATGCAAACTTCTTGAATAATACTGCCTTCCCTTCCATAACAGGTTTTGATGCTAATGCTCCAATATTTCCAAGACCAAGTACAGCAGTACCATTTGATATTACTCCTACCAAATTTTTTTTATTTGTATAAATATTTGCATGTTCCGGTTTTTTTTGAATCTCAAGGCATGGTTCGGCAACACCAGGTGTATATGCCAATGATAACTCTTCCTGTGTATTACAAGGTTTTGATATCTTAATAGATGTTTTACCCGGATTAGGATAGGAATGATATTTCAATGCTTGTTTCTTATAATCCATCTATACTTTCCTTTAATGAATTGTATTTATCCTTCCCACCTGCAAGTGCGAAAATAACAGGGAATTTTTCCTTTACAATCTCAGAAATTCTATTTGAAATATCTCTAATCTCCCATTGTGCATGGCCATCACTTCTAAGACGAATAAAATGATACAATTCTCTTGCATTCATACTAATAAGTACATTCCTTCTTGTGCCATTTATGCAGGCATATTCTGATAAACATGAATTTTGCTCTGCAAGTTTCTTCATTAAACCATTTGCTCTTTCAGCAAGTTTCAAATACTTGTCTTTATAGCCGATTTTTTTAATTGTTTCAGGGACAATGGGCTTCATATTAAGGTTGTATGCCTGTGCATTAATTGTTGAAATGCGATGTCTCTTCAATTGTGCAAATGCAGAGGCAGATAAATTAATATTAAATGTGAAATATGCATTTTCAAAAGCCCTTAATGGTCTATCCCATAATGCCATTTGTGAAAACATTTCCTTTGCAATGTCTTTTCTTCGCTTTCCACATTTCGCTAAACTATATGCCTTTTTATAGGATATTCCATCTTTTTCAAATAGCATTGATGCAATGATCTTTCTTTCTCCATCAACAGTAAAATCAATCAGTTCAATGTCTTTTGTTTTACTATAGTTTGGAGTTGCTTTTACCTTTTTAAGCAATTCTCTTTCATCAATATATTTAATAACCGATGGGGTTAATTTATTAACACATTTATATAATGCATTTGCAATGCTTTTTGTTTCCAATAATTCCTGTGAATTAAGATCAGAGATCATGTATTCCAATGTTCTTGCATTTACCGTCATTCCCATTTGCGTTAATGTTGCAAGAGGTAATATATATCTAATATCTTCTTTTGCTGAACCTGACTCAATATTTTTTTCCTTGCATACATTAAGCATTGTTTCATAAAGAGAAAAACATTCATCACAAAATGATATAAATTCTTTTTTTAGTTTTATTGATCTAATATTATCAGGAATATAGTATGAATTATTGAATTTTACATATCTCTGTGATTTTTCTGTATAGGATGCAAGACGATGATGCTGAATATATTCGGCAACTAATCGCGATACATCAATAATATCAAAATTAAAAACGGCATGCTCTGCAATTGATGAATGTCCCAAATCAAATATAATGTTTTGATTTGATTTCCTTGCACTTTTCACATCATCTGCGGCAATTTCCCTTAATTTGTCTACGCTCTGCTTTGCCCGTGAAATTCGTGCATAGGCGGCTGAAATTGTTTCAGGTGATTTTATTTTATGTTCATTATGAATATCGGTATTAAACCCCGCAAGTATTATTTTCATCTATTTCTCCAGCATTTGTAAATATTCTTTTTCACTAATTATTTTAACATTCATTTTTTCTGCTTTCTTGATCTTTGAACCACTATTTTCACCCGCTATAAGAAAATCCGTTTCTTTGCTAATAGTATTGAGAACAATGCCTCCATTTTCAATTATTGACCGTTTTACTGAATCCCTTGTAAATTCATCAAGATGTCCCGTAATTACAAACTTTTTTTCTTCTAAAATATTTCGTTTTATCTGCAATATCGGATTAACACCATTTTTTAAAAGATTTTCAATTTCCTCTCTATTTTTTTCATTCTTAAAAAACATTATTACTGATTGTGCAACTTCATCTCCTATACCATTTATCTTCATCATTTCATCATACTTTGCATCCATTAATTTATCAATGCTTTTATATGTATCAGCAAGTATATTTGCAAGATACTCTCCCACATTTCTTATACCCAAAGCATATATGAATCTATGAAGCGGTACATCCTTTGATGCATTAATTGAATTTATTACATTTTCAGCAGATTTTTCTGCCATTCTTTCAACTGGTAAAATTGTTTCAATTTCTAATTTATACAGATCTGACATTGATGAAATTATATTCTCATTTAATAATTGTTTTATTAATGCTGGACCAACATTTTCAATATTCATTCCTGTTTTAGAAACAAAATGTGATATGTTTCCTTCAATGCGGGCAGGACAATTAACATTAATACAACGCAATGCAACCTCATCATTATAATGAATTAATTCTGATCTGCAGGATGGACATATTTTTGGTTTTTTAATTTTAAAAGTATTATCTCCATTTCTCTTTTCCTTGATCACTTTTATGATTTTCGGAATAATCTCCCCGCTCTTTTCCACTTCCACAAAATCATTTATTTGAATATCAAGACGCTTAATCTCATCAAAATTGTGTATTGTTGCCCTTTTTACAATTGTTCCGGATAGTTGAACCGGTTCAAGATTTGCAACAGGTGTAATAACCCCTGTTCTTCCAATCTGAAAATCCACACTACTAATCTTTGTAATAGCATTTTCCGGCTTATATTTAAATGCAAATGCCCATTTGGGAGATTTATTTGTATATCCGATCTTTTTTCTCATACTCAATTTATTGAGCTTAATTACAATACCATCTGTTTCATATGGTAATTCAAATCTCTTTTCCTTCCAAATGTCTTTTGTTTTTATTACATTTTCTGCGGAATTCACAATCTTAGTCATTTCAATTACAGGTAATTTCATTTGTTTTAGTTTATTTAATATCTCATTATCGGTATCTGCAAGACCTGTAATTACTGTATGGATCCTTATTGATAAATGTCTCTTTGCTGCCTCCCGTGAATTTAGTAATTTCAGAGTACCGCTTGCTGCATTTCTTGCATTGGAAAAGCCATAGGTCTCTGCTAATTCTTTAAATGTTTCCTTTGTGAAAAAGACCTCACCTCTTACAATTAATTCACCTGTTAATTCACCTTCAAGAACAAGAGGTAACTCTTCTATTGTTTTTATATTATTTGTAATATCATCTCCTGTTATTCCATTGCCCCTTGAAATTGCCTTTTTAAACACTCCGTTTTCATAGATAATTGAAACCGCAACCCCATCAATCTTTGGTTCAATAATAAATTCATTGATCTTATTTGTATCCTTTTTAATACGCTTCAAAAAATTGCTTAATTCATTATCTGAATATGTGTTTTCAAGAGAATACATTTTCGGATTATGCTTGATCTTATTAAACCCTGTAATTGTGTTCTCCAAAACCCTCTGTGTTGGGGAGTCCTCTGTTATTAAGAGGGGAAAAGTATTTTCAATACTCTTTAATTCATTATATAATTCATCATATTCATAATCGGTTATTAATGGCAATGCTTTATCATAATAGTAATGGTCAAATTTGTTTAACTGATGTTTTAATTCTTCTATTCTCTTTTTTGCCTCAGATTGATTCATTTGTTTTTACCATGACAGTGCTTATATTTTTTTCCACTGCCGCACCAACATGGTTCATTTCTGCCAACTTTCTGCTCACTTCTTTTTGTTGGTTCCATTTTTTTCCTTTTACCATCACCACTATTTGCAAATAATTGCGGTTTAAATGCCTGCACCTTACTACTCTTTATCTCTTCAATATCGCTAAGTAATTTGCTTTCAAAAAATCGCTTAATAAAATTTTTATAAATACTATCTATAAGAACTGAAAATAAGATATATGCTTCTTTCTTGAATTCAACAAGTGGATTCTTCTGTGCATAGCCCCTTAGCGTTATACCTTCCTTTATTGCTTCAAGTTCATATAACTGTTCAACCCATTCAAAATCAATTGCCCTTAAAAAACTAAAACATAAAACATATGCTAATTTGTCTAAAAATTCATCAGGTACATTGCATCTATCTTCTATCTTTTCAATAACTCTTTTTTCAATATACTCAATAAATTCATTTTTCTTCATTTCTTCTTCTGGTTCACTTACAGTAAGCAGAAAATGTGTCATAAGATATTCATTAATATCATCATAGGGCCATTCTTCTTTAAATGTCCCTGATTGAATTAATGTATTCATATATTCAACAACAATTTCAGGAATATTATCAAGCAAATATTCCTTAATATTATCAATGTTCATTTTTATATCAGGCATTATTCCTTTGCTGATGAGTTGTGCCAAAGTATCATTATTCACTGCACTTTTTACATTTTCAAAAGATAAATGAAGCTGGAATGTATTATTCAAATATTCAATATGCCTATTAATGCTAATATGATCATTCTTACTCATATCATCTTTGATTAATTGAGTTAGTTTATTTGTTAATTCAAGAAATAATCCACTATTTACAAATTCAATTGGAGGTGCCTTATAGAGGAAAAAATCTCTCATTTCATAGATCACTTCCCTCTGTTTATTAATAACATCATCATATTCAAGTAGAAATTTTCTTCTGTCAAAATTAAGATTTTCAATTCTTTTCTGAGCATTCTCAATTTGTGTTGTTAATATTCTATGGGATACTGCACCCTCGCTGGACATACCTTCAAGACGGCTTATAAGAGCAGACATTCTGTCGCTTCCGAAAATTCGCATTAGATCATCTTCCAGAGAAACAGTGAATTGTGAACCCCCTCCATCTCCCTGTCTTCCAGAACGACCTCTAAGCTGTCTATCTATCCTTCTTGATTCATGCTTTTCTGTCCCAAGCACATATAGTCCGGGCTGTACCATTCTTTCGCAATTTCCATTATCATCCGTTCTAATGCACACTTTCCGCTTTGCCAATTTATCAGTTGAAGGAATAAATAATTCATCTTTTTCATTAACATCATTTGCCTGAGTAATACTAATTTTATCATCCTCATTATCAAAAGAAAAATACATTGATTTGTCTTTTAGGATTTCATCATTTTTAAGTAAATATTTTATATATTCAAGTGATTCACTATTTTCACATATTATTTTGGGATCTCTTTCTGCATTTTTTATATCAAGTGCCTGAATTAATATAGATCTTTCAGGAAGCATTTTTATGGTCTTTCCTAATTTAATGTCTGTTCCTCTTCCAGCCATATTTGTTGCAATTGTAACTGCTCCCTGTGAGCCCGCATCTGCTACCACATTTGCTTCATTTTCATGATTTTTTGCATTAAGAATATTATATTTGATCTTTTTACCGCTATTATCAATACGATTTTTAAGTAATTTATCAAGATGTTCAGAAGATGCAACTGATGCAGTACCCACCAGTAATGGTAAACCCGCATTATGAAGAATTACAATTTCATTAACTATGAATTTCATTTTATCTTCTTTTTTAATGAACATTATATCATCTCTGTCATCCCTGATGACAGGCTTATTTGTTGGTATAACAATAGTAGGAATTTTATATATCTGCATAAATTCTTTTGCTTCTGTTTCTGCTGTACCGGTCATTCCTGATAATTTTTCAAACATTCTGAATAAATTCTGCAGGGTAACAGTTGCAAGCGTTTTTGTTTCTTCTTCAATATGTACGCCTTCCTTTGCTTCAATAGCAGAATGAATACCTTCAGAGAATCTTCTTCCAGGCATTAACCTTCCGGTATGCTCATCAACAATAATAACCTTTTTATCCTGAACAATGTAATCAACATCCTTAATAAACATTGTATATGCTCTTAGTAATTGCTGTACTGAATGTATGCGTTCGGATTTTGCTGCATAAATATTATTTAAGTCCTCTTTCTTTTTAAATTTTTCCTGATCTGTTAAATCATCATTATTATCAATATCCTGTGTATCAATTGCTATTTGCGGTAAGACAAAAAAATTATTATCACTTTTAATTTTTGAAAATTCCCTTTCTCCCTCATCAGTAATATGAATGGAATGCACCCTTTCTTCAATTGAAAATAATAGTCCTTCATCTAATCTATGCATTTCCTTATCTCTTATTAATGCACTTTCCATGACTTCCATTTTTCTTGCAATGTCGGCATCCTGTATTAATGATATTAGTTCAGGCATTTTTGGATGTCCTCTTCTGATTTTCATAAGATTATAAATCCCATTATCAAAGTCATCCGCTTTTATCTGCTGCCTTGCCTGTTTCAGAATTTCATTTACCCTCTGTCTTTGCTTTCTTACTAAGTCCTTTACAGAGGGATTTAATTCCGTATATAGATTATATGTTTTTTTCTGATCAGTATCATCCATTGGAAGTCCTGAAATAATAAGTGGTGTTCTTGCTTCATCAATAAGAACAGAATCGACTTCATCAATTATTCCAAAAAAGAAATCATCTCTATGAACTTTTTCCCGTTTATGATATGTTAAATTATCCCTTAAATAATCAAATCCAAATTCATTGTTAGTTACATATACTACATCTTTATTATATTCATCCCTTCTTAGTGCAGGAGTTATTCCCGATTGTACAAGACCCACTTCAATACCAAGCATATTGTAGATAGGTTTCATCCATGCTCTATCTCTTCTTGCAAGATAATCATTTACAGTGATCAAATAGGCACCTTTTCCCATAAGAGCATTTAGATAGAGAGGCATTACAGCAACCAGTGTTTTACCCTCACCTGTAGCCATTTCAACAATTTTGCCTTCATGTAATGCAATTCCGCCAACAATCTGTACATCATAAGGGATCATTTCCCAAATAAAATGCATACCCTTTTCAGAATATGAATACTTTTCATTATAAAGACGAGTCATTACAAATTTAACAAGAGCAAATGCTTCCGGTACTAATAAATCAATTTCCTCTCCTTTATTTAATCTTTTCTTAAATTCTTCTGTGTATGAAGCTGGGTCAATACGATTTTCTTTATCTTCATTCATCAATCTTTCAAATTCAATATTTGTTTGTTCAACAATCTTTTCATAGCCCTTTATCTGCCTATCATTGTATGAAGGAAATATTTTTTTTAGAATGCTCAATCTAACACCTCTTTTATTGCTTTATATATACCTTTCTTATCAAGTTCATGATCTTTTCTTAATTGTTTTTGCGAACCCATTTCAACAAATACATCCTTTATTCCGATATTAATTGTCCTTTTCTTTAAATTATTATCTACAATTAATGTATTTATGAATTCGCCCATCCCTCCGGATAATACATTTTCTTCTGCAGTAACTATTATCTGATGTTTTTTAATAAGAGGAATTATTGTTTCCTTATCAAATGGTTTCAAAAATCTTACATCTACCACAGTTGGTGTGAATTTAAATTCCTTTTTTATCATTGTAGCTGCCTTAATTGATGGATTGACCTCTGTTCCAATTGCCAAAATCAAAACCTTTTCACCTTTACTGATAATATTTGATTTGCCTAATTCAATATCCTTTATTGGTCCTGATATATCAAGACCCATTGCTTCACCTCTTGGATATCTTACTGCAATAGGACCATCCTTATAATCAAGTCCGAATTTTATCATACTTCTTAGTTCATCTTCATCTTTAGGTGCCATAATTACAAGTGATGGAACAGTTCTCAAATATGAAAGATCAAAAACTCCATGATGTGTGGGTCCATCCTCTCCTACAATACCTGCTCTATCTAAAACAAAAAATACATTCTGCTTCATTAATGCTGCATCCTGTATTAATTGATCATACGATCTTTGTAGAAATGTTGAGTATATTGCACAAACGGGTTTTAGCCCTTCTAATGCCATACCAACAGAAAATTCTACCGCATGTCCTTCGGCAATACCAACATCAAAGAATCTTTCAGGATATGCATCCTTAAAATATGAAAGTCCAGTGCCATCAGGCATTGCAGCAGTAACAGCAACAACTTCCTTCCTGCTCTTTGCTAATTCTACAAGTGTTTCACCAAAAACCTTTGTATATTTTATTTTACTATTTGGATTTATATCTGTTTTACCTGTATCTGCACAGAATTTTCCAAGACCATGGAATTTTGTTGGATCATTTTCAGCATAATGATACCCTTTCCCTTTTTTTGTGATTGTATGAATAAGAGTAGGACCATTATATGATTTGATTGCTTTTAATGTACTTATCAGATCATGTAGATTGTGACCATCTATTGGACCAATATATCTTATACCAAATTCCTCAAAAAGGATTGTTGGTATTACAAAATTTTTCATGGATTCCTTTATTCTCCTTGCAAGGTCCCTGGATCTTATACTCATTTTTGTAGGAAGAATACCAAGGAATTCCCACATTTCCTTTTTTAGTGTTGTATATACAGGGGTTGTTTCAATTTTGTTTAAGTATTGCGATATACCTCCAACATTTGCTGAAATAGACATTTTATTATCATTAAGAACAATGATCATGCGTGTTTTTAAATGAGCAATATTATTCATTGCTTCATATACCATTCCATTTGTCATTGAACCATCTCCAATAACATTTATAACATTAAAATCATCTCCTTTTAAATCACGGGCAACTGCCATTCCCAGTGCAGCAGACATTGATGTTGCTGCATGTCCAACTGTTAATGAATCATGTTCTGATTCAAAAATATTATTGAATCCGCTTATTCCCTTATATGTTCTTATCTTTTTGAATGCATCCTTTCTTCCTGTAAGGATTTTATGTGTATATGCCTGATGCCCAACATCTATAACAAATTTATCTCTTGGAGTATCAAAAACATAATGTAATGCAATCATTATTTCTACTGCACCAAGCGATGGCGCAACATGCCCTCCTGTCCTACTTGTCACATCAATAATGTAATCCCTGATCTCCTGAGCAAGTTGCTTTAAATCTACAGTTTTGAGATCTTTAATATCCTTCGGCATATTAACACTATCTAATATCTTTTTCATAATAAACTCCTATGCAAAAATAATTGCAACAAGGACACCTAAAATAGCACCCATGAATACTTCAAGTGGTGTATGTCCTAAAAGTTCAACTAATTGATTTTCATTAATATGTTTACTTGCGATAAACTCTTCAACAAGCTTATTGAGTATTGCTGCCTGTCTTCCGGCGGCTCTTCTTATACCAGCGGCATCATACATTATTACCATTGAAAAGAATAGAACAATAACAAAGATCAAGGAATTGAATCCCTCCAAAAGTCCAACAATTGTTGTAAGGGTAGTTGCAGTTGAAGCATGTGAAGAAGGCATACCTCCTGTTTCAAAGAATCTCTTAAAATTGATTCTTCTATGCTCAATAAAATATGAAACAATTTTTATTGCCTGTGCAATAATTCCACTCAAAATAACAATAATAATAATTCTAAATGCAAACATTATTTAGCCCTTTTTTTGAAATATGTTATTAATTTTTCAATTATATTAGTATCAAAATCCAATGTTTGAATAATATCTATTGCTTCTTCATACTGTTTTAATGCAAGCTCCTTTGCCCTGTCTGGTGAATAGAAAGTCATATATGTTAATTTGTTCTGCTCAATATCCTTTGCAGTTGATTTTCCAAGAGTTTTTTCATTGCTTTCAATATCCAAAATATCATCAATTATTTGAAATAAAAGACCTGATTTCCTTCCCAATTCCTTTAATTTTTCAAAATCACTTTCATTGCTTCCTAATAATAATGCTGGTATAGCAAAACATGCTTCAATTAATGTTGCTGTTTTATGATTATGTATATAATGCAGTGTTTCTTCATCTCTACTGAACTTTTCTATTTCAGTATCAACAAATTGACCCGCTACTATTCCTTTGGGTCCCACACATTGAAGAAAATATTTAAGTCCGTTTAATAAATTTTCATGTTTTATATCGGCAATTAAAAACATCTCAAGAGCATATGAAAATAGGGCATCTCCTGCAAGTACTGCTACTGCTTCATTATGTTTTTTATGAAGAGTTGGCTTTCCCCTTCTAAGATCATCATTATCCATACATGGCAAATCATCATGTATAAGCGAATATGTATGTACCATTTCAACAGATGCAGCAATAGGAAGGATTTTCTTATATTCCTTTTCTCCTGTTAGCATTTCCCAGACAAGCATTACTATTATTGGTCTTAGGCGTTTCCCGCCTGCCATTACAGCATATTCCATACATTCATATAATGTATTATTATACTTATTATCATTTTTGAATAATGATAAAAGGTAATTATCTATAATTTCTTTTCTTTCTTTTACAATCAGATTAAAATCACTCATTCTTCTCATTCTCTTCATTCAATACATTCTTAATCTTTTCTTCATATTCACCAATGATCTTTTCACATTCTTTAATTAAACTTATACTCTTTTCATACATTGTTATTGCTTCATCTATATCTGTTCCCTCATTTTCCAGCATTGAAACAATGTTTTCAATTTCTTCAATCTTCTTTTCCAGTTTTGTGCTCATTGTTACTCTCCTTATTGATAACAGTATATGAGATTTTTTTGTATTTCTCATAACATATAATATCTTTTATATTATTTATATTTATTATCTTATTATATTATTGTATTCATATGGATAGGTCAAGACCTGTTCTTAATATTCCTCTTTATTTTGTAGGGACACGGCGTGCCGTGCCCTCTATTTTGTCATTTCCGTGAAGGCATATTTTGATTAATTCGAGGAATATGTTGGAATCCATTATTTCCTGCCTGCCCTGAGCGTAGCCGAAGGGTCATTGCGAATTCGCTTTTGCGGATGTGGCAATCTCATCTATCCTGAGCAAAGTCGAAGGATTACTTCTATGCATTCTTTTATTTTTTCTTGTCATTCCAAACTTGATTTGGAATCCAGTATTGTTTGCTTCTTATTGTTTATACGCATATTCCGAATAATTTGAGGAATATGTGCGTCATTAATAATTTGAGGTACATTCTGAGTAATTCGAAGAATATGTGCGTCATTAATAATTTGAGGATATATTCTGAGTAATTCGAAGAATATGTGCGTCATTAATAATTT
>JAUVJU010000163.1 GCA_030592285.1 Caldifarciminota bacterium | reverse complement strand
TATGCACAAAAGATTACCCAGAAAAAAACTAAATATCCATCAATAAATCTTAATGAAATTATAAAGGAAACAAATTTAGAGAAAGATGTGTTTCGCAAAAATGTTGCAATGGAAATTGCAGTAATGATCCATATATTGATATAAAATTCTAATTTTATATAAAAAATAAATACAAACTGCAATAAAAAATTGAAACAATAACAGAAATTAAATTATGAAAAATTGATTACTATATTTTTAAAAGGAGGAACAATGCCTTTTATAAGAAGAAATTATGAAGGATATTATAAACCAAATTGTTTTACGATTTTTCTTTCTCCAGAAAATCATATATTTAATGATGAAGGAAAACTGCTAAATAATGTTAAAAAAAATACCTGGTTAACTCTTTATCATGAATTTTGGTATTATTGGCTAAATATTTCTACAATTTCAGCATATAGGGATTTTTATATTCATTTTGCTATTTTAAAAAATTTGTCCGAAAACATTCCTAATAAGAATAGGAAATTTAACAATAATAAAAAATTAGATGAAAAAGCAACAGAATTAATTACATTAAATAAATGGCTAAATGGAGGTCAACATCAGATTACAAACCTTACAAATATTCAATTTAAGGAATTAGCCGAATATAATAATGGAAAATATTCAAAAATTTATAATGGATGCATTGCTAATGTCAATCATATAATTGGCTCCTTTGAATTGGATGAATCCCTTGCACGAACTATTGAAAATATTATTAATACTAGAAAATTTGATAGAGAAATAATCTACAATAACTATCCTTATAACATGTTCGATATCTTTGATAAATATTTTAATGTTTCAACAAATTTAATTGAAAGAGCTGGTATGGGGATAATATCATTTCAAAATGAAAATACTATGAAAATTCTTTATGATTTGTATCTTGAAAAATCAAATGGAAAACAAATGACAATAGATAATTTAAAAAAAATATGGGACAATGGGTACAAAAAAACATTTTTAAGTGATATTGAGCAAATCAAATATGAGATTGATGAAATGTGCAATGAAATCGTTTCCAATAGAGGAACATTAAAAGAAGCAACTAAATATATTTGTAGTAAATTTATATGTTACTTAGAAAAACGCTTAGTAAATCCTTTGTTTGACTTAGAAAACATTTTAAAAATGTGTGAATCAGAAGATGTGCCAATAAATCCTTTGACAGAAACCAAAGTTGAATTTAATTTAGTTCAAGAGGGAAAAAATGCAAATACTTATCTAAGAGATTCTTTATTTCAATTATATTCTGATAATGATAAAGTTACAGAATATTATAAAACTTTTGAAGCTCTTTTCCATTCAATATATTCAATATTATTAGAATTGGAAGAGAATCAATGTCCATTTTATTATTTTTGTAATTTGCCAAACAGAGAGAATAATGCAGAAAAATGTCAAAAAGAACCTTGGGTTTTTTTGAATGAAAAGGAAAATTGCTGGTACAATAATGGATTAGCTTCTATAATATATAAAATGGATTCGATAAAGAAAAAGCAACAAACAAATAATAAGTAATTGTAATAATGATTGAATATATTCAACAATTTAATGTAATATTGAAAAAGAACTTTAAATAGTCAATATCAATAAATTTAGGGAAGAATATTGAATGGATATAAAATTAGAATGTATAAATATTTTGGTCTGAGAATATTTAATCATTAAGGTTGATTATTTATTAAATTCATATAAAATATATTATATGAATAAAATTGCTAAAAAACAATCTCAAGAAAAGATGAATTATGGCATATAAAGAATTAAACGGAAACATTTTTAATACAAAAGCAATGGCAATTGTTAATACAGTTAATTGTATTGGTGCAATGGGAAAAGGTATAGCACTTGAATATAAATTACGGTATCCAGAAATGTTTGAAGAATATCAAAAAATATGTGAAAAGCATTTATTGAAACCAGGTCAAATATTGCCTTATAGAAAGAATAAGCCATATATTTTAAATTTTGCAATAAAAGATGATTGGCATCAACCATCAAAGGTAGAATGGATTACATCTACATTAATAAAATTTTCAAATAGTTATGAAAATATGGGTATTACATCAATTGCTTTCCCTTGGATGGGTGCAATGAATGGAGGAATACCATTAGAAATCATTAAAAAACTTATGAGAAAATATTTACAAAATTTGGATAATATTGATATAGAGGTCTATGAATTTGATGTAAATGAAACAGATCCATTATTTGAAAACCTTAAATTAATTATTAATAATCCATATATGGATATTAATGAAATATCATCAAATTCTAATATCCAATTGCGATATTGGAAGAATATCATTAAATTAATGAATGAAAAAAATATACCAAGTTTATATATACTAATAAATACGGAAATTGATGGAAAGAAAATAATCGGGAAAACAAATATTGAAAAACTATATATTTACTTAATATCATATTCTGTTGAGAAACAAAGTCAAACATTATCATTATTTTAAAATATGGATTATTACAGCAAGCAATTAATTGATTTACTAAACGATGATGAACACAAAGAATATCGTAAAACATTATATAGTAAATTAAATGCAGATATAAATGAAATATTTGTTTATTATTTAGTTCCATTAAGTAATCTAATCCAGATAATTAATGATGGTGGGATAAAATGCAGGAGTAATTTAGGAAATTCCTTTGAAGATTTATCCGGACAGAATGTTCAATCAATCAGAGCAAAAATTAATATTGAATTTGTAGATTCTATACGGAAAAACATTCATCAATGTATTAATCTTTTTTTAAATCCAATCAATTATACATTTATTGCATTTCAAAGAAAAGCATTATTTAACTCATTTAAATTAAATAAGCCATTGGATAAACCAGTTTGAATTTTAGAAATACCATTAAGCAAAATCTTTAATAACAGTAATATTAAATGGAGTGTTAGTAAGAAAAATCTTGCGACTGATTATTTCTCATCATTTGCATTAAAGATATATGAAGAATATGAATGGGACAAAATATTTTATAGTGAACTAAGCGAAGAATATAAACAAAATCAATCAGCGGAATTTATTGTTTTTAAGGGAAACGATTCTAATTCTGAAAAGATATCTACTTCTTTCATCAATAGAATTATTATCCACGAAAATGCTAAAAATGATTTTGAAAATCATTTACCTCAATATAAAGAAAGGATTTATACTAATAATTCATTATTTTCAAATTATGGATATTTATTATTCCCTAGCAAAAAATTGTTGGCATTCAGGGGACGGTGCTTGAAAAAGTGGAAAAAGTGAGAAAGAGTAGCAAGTGGGAAGAAAGAATATGAATAATTGATAATCCTTCGACCATTCGACTAACTCATGGCAGGCAAGCTCAGGATAGATGAGATTACTACATTCGCAAGGTGGTCGAAATGGCAGAAAACAGAGGGCAGACACTAATGATGCACATATTCTTCGAATTACTCAGAATATGCCCCTTCGGCGGATAAGATGGATACCCGTTTTCACGAGTATGACAGAAAGAAGGGAAAGAAAAGAAATACTGAATGCCGTATCAAGTACGGGATGGCAGAAAGAAGAAATATACTCGGGGGCTATCATTCTTATCAGTTTTGGAGCATAACTTACAATATTGCTTGTTTTATCTCTATTTTTTAGGATATTTTTATTAATTTTGTAAGTTGTGATATTTTTTAACATAGGGTTTCTGTTTCACAAGAAGAATAAAACAATAATATTAAAATTTGAAAAACCATCATAATTATGTCTTTAATATAGGTATGAAACAAGATAATATAATAAAAAAGGGGG
>JAUVJU010000009.1 GCA_030592285.1 Caldifarciminota bacterium | reverse complement strand
GACAAATTTTCTTGCCCATCACTCCACCTCCAATCGTTGTTTCAATTCCTCATAGGTAAAGTATAAAGTCAAGAGAAAATTGTATCAATGCAATTTGAACAATTGTTTCAATTCCTCATAGGTAAAGTATAAAGACCTGTCTTTATTAATCTTATGGTTATATAATAACATACTTTATGAATTTTTCAACCAATATTTACTGATTTTTCTGTCAAGGGTCAGGGGAAAATACATTATTACACATAGACAGATTAAATAAAATCAATCTCATCTTTTTTATCACTTCCATATACCTTCCTAATAAAATATTTTGTTGTTCTGAATTTATATACAACTATAGAATCATTTGAATCCTTTTTAATAATTGTTTTCAATTCATAAATCATTTTCTCATAATTTGCTTCTGATATTTCTCCCTCAAAAACAGAATTCTGTACCCATTGAAGATATTTCCTACATCTTTTCAGCATCTTTTGACACCTTTTAGCATTTACATCATAATATAGAATTATAAACATTTACATTCCCGTAAATTGTTAGTTGCAAATCGTGAATAAGAAAGAAATATGTAAATATATATTGTAAATCATAAATTGTTCTTTTCAGTTTTTAATGATTTTCTTAATCCTATAATCATTTTTGAAATATCATTAAGTTTTTTTGTCATTTCATTTAGGTCATCTTCTTCAATATAGCCCAATTTATGACTAATAATTAATTGAGTATCAATCTCAGCAGAAGAACCCTGTGCAATAGAAAGATAATTTCTAAATTGCTTTTTAGTTTCTCTTGCTGCACCCTCAGCAATATTACTTGGTATTGAAACAGCTGCTCTTCTTAATTGAGAAACAAGACCAAATTTCTCTTCCTCAGGGAATATTGCTGTGATTTGATATACTTCCATTACAAAACCTATACTCTTTTTCCATACATCCAGTTTATAATGAGGTTTCATTTTTTTCTCCTATTTTTTAATTGCTTTTTTTTCTTTAATGATTCATTCATTTCTTTCCATTTACTCTTAATCCTCAACTCTTTACGATTTACTCTTTCTTATCCATTTCTTACTATTTACTATTTACCATTCACGATTTACGATCTTTCTTACCACTCCATCACAAA
Source organism: Caldifarciminota bacterium (assembly GCA_030592285.1). Lineage (GTDB taxonomy): Bacteria > Hydrothermota > 32-111 > 32-111 > 32-111 > JAUVJU01. The sequence continues at coordinate 29,569 of JAUVJU010000009.1, read as the reverse complement.
TGGTTTATATTCCTTCTCACCCATTAAGTGTTTTTCTAATTTATAAAGTTCCAATCGTATTAATCTTCTATAACTGACATTTCTTTTTAATGTTGAGTGTTTTATGGTTTGTTTAAGTTTCTCTTCAATTTTTTCTAAAAACTTTTTCTTTCCTTTTTCATTTAAAATAATTCCATTGAGTTGCTTGTCAAAATTCTTGGACGAAATTACTCCTTTATTAATTAAACTAAAAATTGTTCTATCACCTATCACAGGCTTAAATATTTCTGCTACATCAAGATTTAAAGAAAATTTTCTAAAATTAGTAGAATGCAAATACCCAATACGAGGATCAAGATGTGTTTTGTAAATCTCACTCAGTATATAATTATATATAATTACATTTGAAAAGCTTATTAAAGCATTCAAATAATCTTGTGGAGGTCTTCTTGTCCTTTCAGTAAATCTGAATTCATCATTTGAAATCACTTCATTAAATCCCCGGAAATATATCTGTTTGATTTGTCCTTCAATAGCCATTAAATTATTTATACTTTCTTGTTTTTCAATTTGTGTTTTCAATACATCTATTTCATTTATAATCTTCTCTAAATCTCTATCTCGTCTATTATAGTATTTCAAATTTTTTAATTGATTTTCTACTGCTCCCTTTATAAATTTCTTTGCAATTACTATTCTCTTTTTGCTATCTAAGTAATACTCTGATTGCCTTAATATCATATAGCCGGAATTGTAATGTTTTCTGGGATAGAAAGTCCCCATATAATAACCATAATAATTGAAATAGGATAATATAATTTCCTTTTGTGATAAAAAGTTCACTGCTTTGCTATTAATGTCAAATTCACCAAACACAAATATTTCATTTACATTTTCTACTGGTATATACTTTTTTATTCCATCTTCTGATTCAAAATATAATGAGTTATCCTTTCTTCGCAATCTTCCATTTGTAAATATATAAATTGTTTTTTTCATAATTCATGACCAACAAAACTCAAAATGATTACATTTTGGGCAAACTTTTATTTTTTTAGGTTCAGGAGGAAATTCTAATTCAATAGTTTTTCTTATTTCCACAATACATTCTTTAATATAGAGATTGTCCTCCTCTGAAAGGCTTATATCAATGTTCCTTTTCTCTGAAGGTATTTTTAATATTCCTTTTACATTTATTGATTTTTCACTTAATAAAAATAAATAATATTTTAACTGCATTATTGCACTATCAATCTTCTTGGATGATTTTTTAATTTCAACAATACAATATTTACCATCTTTCTTAACTATCATATCAATCTGTGCTGATATATCAGGTATATATATTCTCTTTTTTTCCCTCTTATAAGATGTTTCATCTATCAATTTGCCAATTTGAATAAAAGTATTATCTTGATCTCCAATAATGCTATGACTCATCAACCATGCCTGTCTTTTACACACATGATACGCATTAAATATTGATGGTGGGATAATGTTTTTTTCCATATATTTTGTATTCCTTTATATTTATAATTATTGCTTACATATAATATACTCAGTTTCACGATTCGTCAATTGACGAATCGTGAAACTGAGTATATTATTCTCTACCAAATATTTTTTCTGCATACTTCATTAAATCTATTATATCACCCTTTTTTAATCTGTAAAATACATATTTTCCATTTGTAACATATCGGACAATATCTAGATCTTTTAATATTTTCAGGTGCTTTGATGTTGTTGCTTTCTTCTTTCTAATTGAATGTGCAATCTCACTTGTACACATCTCATTTTTGTGGAGTAATTTTATTATTTTATAGCGGGTTGGACAGCCTAATGCCTTAAAAATATTTATTGTTCGTTTCTCTTTTTCTTTCATAATTCAATTCCTCTTTATAATGTTTTTGTTTTACTTTATAGATGTTTTGTTTCATCAAGAAAAGCAGGTAATTTTTTATATTTTTCTCTTAATTCAAAAATATATCCTTTATAAGAGTCCTCATTATTCAAAATATTTTTATATATATTTCTTATTTTTCCAATATAAGGAACTGCTTCTGAATATGTTCTTCTTTTCTTTTGTCTAATGTAAAATTCTACTTTTTCCTTATAAAATTGAATACTTTCTTTTGGATATATTTTTTTTAATTTTTCTGCAAATTCATCCTTATGATAATCACTACAATAACCTGTCATTATGTAATTCAAAACATTTTCATATCTTTTTTCATATAAATCAATTTGTGCAATTATATAATCCCATTTATTCTCTTTTAAATAGGATATTGCCCATATTGCATCAATTTTCTTATTTTTAGAAAATAATAATAATTTTTTATACTCATCTAATGATGGATTATCCATAAATATTTCCCTTAAATATTTCATTGCTTCCTCATAATCTCTACTTTTATAATATTCAAAAAGTATTATGTATAGTTTTATTTTTCTGCCTTCACCTTTCTTAATCCCTTCTTCTGCAGCATCAATAGACTTTTTTATATTCCTTTTTCGTTTGTAGAATACTGCCAAATCATAATAATCATCCGTATAAACTAATTCATTTTTTCGTTCTTTTAAATAATTTTCATTGTCCTTTAAATGATCTCTATAAATTTTTATAACCAGTTCCTTTGTCCAATGACTTTCTTCTTCTTTTAATCTTTTTATTATTCGCAGCCAGTCATTTTTACAATTTGCAATTTCAAAGACCGAATCTAGCAAATCATCACTTATTCCTGTCTCATCATAAATAGCATATTCTAATGCCTCATCTATAAATGTATTTTTAATATCTAAAGATACTTTATCTTTTTTTAATAATTTTGTGATTTCTTCTAAATTGTAATAAATATTCATATGTTCTTCTTGATAATCTGTTTCATAATCTTCAAAATTATCTATTGCTTCGCAAATTTCTTTCCATAATTCATAAAATTTTTCTTCGTAAATATTTATTCCCATTTTTTCAAGCATATTAAAAATGGTGATTTTCACATCATTATCGCTTATCACATAAGGGAGCAACAATTTTATCAATTCATCTTTACTTAAAAGAGTTAACTTCTTATGCCAGTCAGGTGATTTTTTATCCCTTTTTTTCACTTTTCCTTTTCCATTTTCAAGTTTGAGAAAAACAGCAATAATGTGTTTACAAACACCCTCAAATGGACAGGAACAAGAGTAATGCACTTCATTACCATCAAATATAATTTTTACCTTATAGGCATTGAAACTATTTCCCTTTACTTCTGCTTTAACGATATTTTCCAATTTTACCACATTTTTAACCATTCCACTTTCAAAATAATCAACTCCTCTTTGATAAATAAGTGGATATTCAGCAATGCTCTTTATAAATATTTTTCTCAATCGTTTCATAATTTTTCCTTTTTAAACTTTGTTTCATTATATACTGTTGCGTTAGATTTTTTAATGTAAATAAATATTATTACAAAAAATTACAATTTTTAGTAATAAATCCGATTTTTGTGTCATAGTTGTTTTTTAAATTGCTATTTGATACATAATACATATCTATATCAAATGGTAATTCAAATTCTTGACTAATAGTTGGCAAATAATTGCTTTCTATATTTTTTTTGTTTACAAAAATAACATAAGAATAGAATATATTTTTTATTTTTGCAAATGCTAATTTCCTTTCATAAGATTTTAATCCAGTATTTTTCAATATTTCTACATATCTTTCCATAATCATTTTTGCATTATCATCGAATTCAATAAATACATCAACTTTATAATCCTGGTTTTCAATTAATTTAAATTCTGCCAATTCTGCAAATTCTAATTTCTTTACATATTCAAGTATTTTTTTTGATTCATCATTACTCATCCCATTCTTCACTTTTTCAAAATAAGAATTATTCAATTCTAATATTTTCATTTCTGATATTGGGCAATTTTGATTATCAATTTCCCTGAAAATCATTTGTGTTTTATTAGTAATAAAATTCCCATAAATGTACTTAAAGTATTCTTTTCTATCTTCATTTTCTTTCAAAATAACTATTTTCACAATGCCTTTATTTTTACCAAAATTACGGTTACATCTACCAGCAACTTGATTTATTGAATCAAATGGTGCGAAATCTCTATAAACAATATTAACATCTATATCCACCCCCGCTTCAATAAGTTGCGTGCTTATAATAATTCTCCTTTCCTTTGTCTTCTTCTTTATTTCTTTTATCTTGTTTAATCTTTCTTTTGGAATAATGTTTGTTGAAAGATAATAAGTTTTTGATTCTTTATTATCATTAATTTCATTTTTAATAAAACCATAAATTTCTTTTGAGGATTCTATTGTATTCATAACAATTAGAAAATCCTTTTTAGGATGTTGTGATATATCCTCTTTTAGTTCTACTTTGAAATTTTCTATACTCATTGGTTCCAGTTTTGTGATCAAATCATATCTATTAACTTCTTCAAAATATTCTTTTTTGTTTTTCACTAATGATTTTATCTCACTTTTTTCTTCGTCAAAAATTAATGGTTGAGTTGCAGTAACAAAAATAAAATATGTGTTAAAACAATTAGCAAAAAACTTTATTGTTTCATTTAGCATAAGCCAATACTTATGAGGAATAGATTGTACCTCGTCAAGTATTATAATTGAATTTGTTATATTATGGAATTTTCTTATTGCTCTGTTTTTGTTTGTGATAAATGAATAAAAAAATTGCATAAATGTTGTTACAATGATTTCAGAGTTCCATCCTTCAATCAGTAGTAAACTTTTGTTAATGTCCTTTTCCAATTCTGTGTTTTCAAATTCATTTTCTGTTGTATATACAATATCTGAAAGGTGATGGTGTTTTAAAAGCATATCTGTTGTTGGATTATCTAATACTTCATTGAAAACATCACTGTTTTGGTCAATAATACTTAAAAAAGGAAGAGAATAAATTATTCGTGGGCTGAATCCTTCTTCTTTTTCAAGCCGATGTCTTAATTTAAGAGCAAAGGATAATGAGGTGAGGGTTTTCCCTGTTCCTGTCGGGACATTCAAGGACAGAATTTTATCATTACATAAGTTCAATTTGTTAACACTTGAAATAACTTCACTATAAATTTTATTCCTTATAATATTTATTTTACTTTTGGACTCTCCAAATTTCAATTTCTTGTAATCATCAACAATATTGTATGATATGCCTTTTCGTTCAATGGAGATCAATTCCGCAGCATCCTTTTTGTCTGAATCAAGAAGTACAGAGTAAAGCAAAAGACTTATAAAATAGTAAAACGGATTGGATTCTTCATCTAATCTAATTATCAATTTTCTCTGACCATTAATACCACTATTTATCTCGGACATAATCTCTTTATACTTATCTTTGAAATCACTAATATTAATTTTATAATTTGTATAAAGTTTTTGGTAAAAACCATTTAATCTATTAAAGCTAATAGCATCAATCTGCTTTTTTATATTTTCCTCATCATTGTCATTAAAATATGTTTCATCTTTTGCATTACCCAAATTTCCATGATGTCTTTTGACTACCAAAAAACTTATGATTGGAAGATATTTATAACATTTCTTTTCTATCAAATCCTTTCTTGAAAGATAATTCTTAATAACATAATACGCAAATAATGCGGATAAAAATGCATGATGTGTTTCTGGTTTATTTTTAAGTTTCAACTTTATTTTTTCATCTTCTTCATTTATGTACTTTTGGAAATAATCTGTTGCTTTACCAAAATCGTGAGTTATTCCAATCAAATAGGTAATTTCTTTAAGTATTTCAAAATCTAAAAATTCACTGATATTTATTTTTTTTGATTCTATGGTTTTTTTTGATAAATTTCCAACATTTTTTAGATGAATGTATAGTAATTTATTTGAATGTGATTTAAGTTTATTCAATGAATACAATGTTTTCTATTTCGTCATTATTATTTATTTTATAATAATGGTTTATTAATTTTACTTCTATTGGTTTCCCTTGTCTTTCATATAAAATATTTTCGTATTTCTTAACAACTCTATTTATATTCATCTCAATAGGCATAATTTCCTTGAAATATTCCCTTCTCAAAATGGAAATATTAATTCCATCTTTATTAATTTTTTCTACAGGTATTACAGAATGAATAGGAATATATTGATTCTTAATGTTTAATATTTCTGCATTAAATTCACCAACGTATTTATAGTTTGCTATGTTTTCAGAAAGTCCAAGACAAAGCGTATAAGTAGTTTTATGACTACCTAAATAATTTTTTAATTTTGCATATATTGTTTCATCTTTGTGCCAAAAATAAATCCTAAACATAGGGTCTTTTAAGAATTCAAATCTAATTTGAGCCCTTGTTATAATTAAGTTCATTCCAATTCCTTTCGCATCTTTTGTATGGATTAAATTTTCTGCAATATTTACTTTTTTTACAGGATTTAACAATCTTAAACCAATTTTTGCATTGTTTAATGCAAAAGATTCTAAATATTCATTATTTTCTTTTCTCATGCCCAATATTGCACCAATCAACCCACATAATGCTGTTCTCGTAGGAATAGAATATGTTAAAGGAGATGTTGTAGTATATATTTTCCGGAAATGAGCATACTCTCCCCAGATATCGAATATTAAAACCTTTGTTATACTTTGTTCCTGAGTCATAATCTTTATTAAATTTGTATTTCGTTTACTTGTATTTCTAAGCCATCAATATTTATATTTACTCTATCATCAACTTTTAATTCAATACTCTCAATCTTGTCTTTGTTCCTATTTAATGTTTCTATTAGTTCACTTGTATCTAAAGTCACTTCTGAAATGTCTCTTATTTGTTCATCATTCTTTTCTGAAACCAATTTAATCATCTTGTCTAAGTCGCCAATATGATAATTATTTTCTTTATAATTCACCTTCAAAAGCAATCTTGGCATCTGTCCTACTTTACTTCTAGAAATCAAATTTTTTGTTCCATTCCATATACTTTCTAAAAGTAGATTTACATCCTCTTCTTTAAGATTAGTGTGTTTTGCTGCGTTTTCATTGATAATTCCATAGAAAACGATTAATGAATAAGGCAAAACATCTTCTTCTCTGAATGTTTTTTGTGTTGCTCCTGCCTTTGAAGCAAAAGCTCCTGTTCCTTTAATATGTTTTATTTCCACTTTGTTCAGAGACCTGCCCATCTTGAACTGAACAGGACCAGTTAGTGTTATAGAACCTTTTACACTTTTTTTCTTTACTTTCAACTCAAGAGGTATAGTAGCACCAAACAGGCGAGTATCAATACAATCACCTACAATTTTATCTTTTATTATATTTTTTTGCTCATTGAAATCCTTGTTTTCCAAATCTTTAACACCTTTAAGAAAATCATTGGCTCGTTGTTTAGCATCTTGTATTTTCCCTTCCTTATCAGTTATTTCCTTTACAAATATTTCTTGTTGTTTAAAATTCATAAGAAAATCTCTTATAGTTCTCTTTAACCTAACATCTGTAACAATATTTATTCCAGTTTCTTCATCTATTCTTGGTTTGTTTTCATCAAGTGGGTCTCCGTTAGGATTTGCATCTTTAATATCATATAAAAATACAATTTCTGATCTGTTTTTAATTATTTCACTCATTATTGTCCTCCTCTTTATTGTTATTTTCTTTCTTAAATAAATACGATAAATTCATTCCTAATACAAAATAAAAACTTATTTCATCATTTGTTAATTTCCATCCATTTCCTGCTGAAACAAAATAATTAGATATTATTGATTCTAATGTTTTATAATAATTTTTCCCGTATTCCTCTAATTTGTTTTGTATTTCAGGCAAGAGTTTCTTTATTTGCTTTTCATTTAACTTTAACCCCTTTAATTTAATTCTGAAAGGAGTTGCTTTTCGTTCTTTATACTGTATATTTAATAGTAATTGCACTAAGACACCTTCTAAGAATACCGCTTTTTTAGCATCACTGTTAAAAAATTCAGCAAATTCTTTGAAAAATTTGTCAACATTATCATCTATTTTGTACAATGCCAAATCATTTTTTTTGTTATCATCTTTCACTGAGACCTCCTTATCATTCTTTTTTCCAGGTTTTATTATCCCTAATCTGTAAAGATAATTTATCAACATAAATCCTTTAAGAGTTGAAGATTTAATCTGATAACTATTAACAAATTCTTCTCTAATTTTTTGCATGATAAATTGCAATATAAAATTGTAATCAATTTGCTTATTTGCAATTATTTTTTTTGTAATGTCTAAAAAATATTGATTATATGTTCTCATATTGCTTATTTTGGGGAAAATTGTTCTTACAATACCAAAATTAAATTCCATTGGTTTTTCTCCGACCTTCTTCTTATTTTCAAAAATTGGAATCAAACATTCTTTGAAAATATCCACTCTATCAACCTCTCTTTTCACCTCAAATAGTTTTTTTAATCTTGATGGTAAAACATCTTCAATATAAAGTAAAATATTTAATGCAGCATTTGATTTCTCATAAAACATGAAATTCATATTTACATAATTTTTTTGTTCACTCATAAGCTCAAATATTTCCTTTTCATCTGTTGTAAGTATATTAATATCTTTTTTTCTAAATTTTGGATCCTGCCACTTTTTTATTAATCCAAAAATACTTTCTTTGTTTTCATAACACTCCTCGTTAATAAACTTTGGGATTAAATGATATTTGAACCCATAGAAATTAAAGGTTAAATTATTTTGTAAATATTTTTTGCCTGCTTCAAGAGTTAATGCACAATTCAAGCATACAGGGTAGTTTTTCCATGCATCTCTCTGCTGGAATCCACCACTAACAAATCCCTGCTTGTCAACAGTATAAAACTTGTAAGTATCTACAAATCCATAAACCTCTGATTCTTTTTCTTTACATACACAACATGTCTGATTGTTTGCTTTTGATATACTATTATCTCCCTTAAATGATTTGATGAAGTAAAAACCTTTTATAGATTCTTCAACCAAAATTTCCCTGAATATTTCGTACTCTCCTAAGTATTTATTGTCTATTTTGATAGTAATTATATTATTTTCTTTATTGTAACTACTTTCCAAATCCTTAAAAATTTTATCCTCATTTTTTTTGAGACAATCTCCAATTTTTACTAAGAAATTAATATTATTATCAGTTCCAATCTTATCGTATTTCTTGAACCAACCCAAAATATTTTTGCTAAAAGTTCTCTTTAAAGATTCTGCAATTTTGGTTGTAGGAGTTAAATTTGATCCAGCAGAACCTTTTCCTCTTTTATATAAGTATTTATCTAACTTATTTCCATCAAATTCATCAGAATCAACATATTTATATTTGATTTCACCACTACTATTTTCAAGAATGATAATTAGTATGTTTTTTGTTCCTTTACTTGCAGGATTATCAATTAAAACATTCAATGGATTATTAATATTAATTTTTTGCTTTTTTAGTGCATATTCTCCGATTTCTTTAATCGCTTCAATCATCTATTTCTCCTGACATTGCTATATTAGCAACATTATCTAAACAATTCCAAATAAAATCTCTATTACGCATTTTTTTATTATTCTCTAATTTTTTATAATTATACACTAATTGCCTCTTTTAATCCATTTGATATAATAACTGATGTGTCTTTAATTTTTTTAAACTCGGCATTTGTATAACAAAATAAATCAATGTGAATTGGAAAATCTATTTCCTGTAAAATAGTACTCATTCTTTTTATAAAAGGAGTTTTTGAAAAATCATTTGAGATTAGTATAATATCTAAATCACTATTTTCTCTAAAATTTTTATTCACTGCTGAGCCAAAAATATATATTTTTTCTATTTTATAATTTGTATTCAATTGTGGAATAACTTTATTTATAAATAAATTTATATACTTATTTCTTTTTTCCATTTTTGGAAATCTCCATTTTTTTTAAAAAAGTAATCAAACACTTTCTCAACAATTTCTATCTTTTCCTTAACTATTTCTTCTGTATATTGTTTATAAGGAACCATATCAGAAACATCGGGATATCTTGAAAAAAAATAATCTATTGTTAATGATATAATGCTTTTTCTCAAGTCCTCCGGCAAATCTATGTTTTTCACTAAAACATCAAGATAATGAGATTTGTCAAGTTCTTTTCCTGTATATATAATGACTGATTTTAGCAATAATTCAACTGACTGCTGACAAAGAAAGGCTGATACATCATAACCCTTTATTTCAAAATTCTTTTTTGCAAGTAAATAATTATGATAAGATTGTTGGAACCATAGTTTTGAACTTTTTTTATTCTTCACAAACTTATTCCTCAATTTCCTTTATTGCTTCAATCATTCAATTCTCTCAATATTGCTATCATTATCTATACAATTCCAAATAAAAACCTTATCGCTCATATATTTATTATAATCAAATCTAAATATTTTACAAGTCCTTATCATTCATTTCGCCACTTTCTAATACCTTATTTTGATAAACCAAATCCTGCAATTAATTTTTGATTTTTCATTTAATAACTTTTTACAAATGTATTTTTCCTCAAAGCACTCATTGACCAATTGGTCAATTGCGACATTGCGACATACTCCTATTTTCGACTCAATATTTCTTTTGCTTTATCAATTAATTCCAATATATCTACTCTTTTTAAATAATAAATAGAATTCCCTTTATGTGTTTTAAACCAAACAAATCCTAAGTTTTTTAAAATTCTTAAATGCTTTGATATTGTTGATGGTTTTCTTTCAAGCAGATCAGCAAGTTCTTTTGTTGTATAATTCCTTTCTGAAAGAAATTCTATAATTTTCAACCTGGATTCTGTTCCTAATGCCTGAAAAACATTAATCATTCTCTTTTTATTATCATCCATTTATCACCTCTTCTTTTGTTTTCTACTAATTCTCTACCTCTATCATTCCAAAGCCCTGTGAATTACGGCTGCCAAGTCCAGTATTATAAGCAAACTGCAAGAATTCAGGTTCCCCTGTTAATTCAAATCTCCCTTTCCAACCCTTAATAAGCGTTTTGTTCTCGCTTGTTCCAAAATAAATAATTCTCTCATTTTTGTTTCCACTGAATAGGGGTTTTATAGTAATTTTAGATTTACATTTCTTTCTATATAATGCTTCCCATTTCTTTTTTAAGTTACTATTAATTAATTCATTATAGTCATTTTCAAATGGTGAATAATAATAAGTAACTTTTTTCCCATCTTCTTTTTTGAGTGTTGAATGAACTTCAATAGGAGTAATTGCTCTGATTATTTCTTTATTACTGAAATCAACAGGTTTTAATACTTCAATTGAACTAACTGATAAAAAATTATTGCCTAATTTCACTCTTTCTGATTTTATAATATTTCCAGCAAGTTGTTCAAGTATCCAATTAACAGGAGAAGATATATAGAAACTGATTTGCTTAGGAAAAATAAATATTCCTGTTGCCTTATTATATTGCCCTCTTTCTAATATTGATGAAAATATAAATAGTCTGAATTTTCTTTTCTCGTATTTATATCCCTCTGTGTGTAACCAATTTCCATCAACATTATTAAAAAAATTATATATTAATGCCTGCATATTGGCATTAAATCCTTTGCTTAAATATATATTGTTTTGTGATGTCAAACTAATCTTTATTCTCATTAATTCCTTTTTTTTATTTTATTATAATTTACAATTTTGTTAAAGTCAAGTAAATCACTATCCCTTATTAATCTTCATATATTATTCTTTCGTCATTCTTCACATATGGTAATAACAATTTAATAAGTGTTTATTTAGTTCTTAGAGGATATAGTTTCAACATTTAATTAGATAATGGCATATAAATTTAGAAAATCTATCTACTCTTTTTTATATTTACTTTAGGACATAATTTATTAAGTTTACATTGCGAGCATTTCGGACTTAATGGAGTGCATACATTTTGCCCCCAGACTACAAGCATATCATTATATGTACGCCACCATTTTTTGGGTAAAATTTTCATTAAGGCATATTCTGTATCAGTTGGATTTTTTGTTCTAACTAATCCCAAACGATTGGAAATCCTATGAACATGCGTATCAACACAAATAGCATCTTTATTGAAACTAAGAGCTAATACAAGATTTGCTGTTTTCCTTCCCACCCCGGGAAGTGATAATAATTCATCAATTGAAGATGGAACCTTTCCATTAAATCTATTAATAATGATTTGTGAGGTTTTCAAAATATCCCTTGCCTTATTCCTGTAAAATCCTGCAGGATATATTAACTGCTCTATCTTCTTATTAGCAATTGTAAGCATTTTTTCAGGAGTATTAGCATTTTCAAATAACCGCTCTGATGCTTTAAGCGTTACCTCATCCTTTGTTCTTAATGAGATCATTGTTGATACAAGCACCATATACGGTGTTCCATTTTCTTCAACTATTTTTGAAACAATGGGTTTACCATATTTTATATATTCTCTTTTTAATATTTTAAGGATTTTGATAATACTGTTTTTTTCTTTCATAATTCTATTTAAAAAATATATTCCGAGTAATTTGAAGAATATATTGATTGTATTGGTTGTCTTCCTCCGCTTCTGTTCTTCATATTTGTCTTTGGAAAGGTGAGGTTTATTCCGAGTAATCCGAGGAATAAATTACGCAAAATATTTATTTCTTTTCTTTCTTTTCTTTCTTTCCTTTCTTTCTTTCTTTCCTTTCTTTACTAGCGTACTATAAACAAGCATACCAGCTACTTTTTCTATTTCTATTTCTTATCATCAATCAATATCTTTTCGCCCTTTTTCACCATACCCATTTCTTCTCTTATAATTGTTTCAAGATATTCCGAATTATTTTTTAGTCGTTCAACCTTGCTCTGCATTAAAATGATTTTTGCCCGCATTTCAATTAACTCTCTTTCATAATGCCCTTTTTTCGCATAGAGACGCACAAGAGCAATAAATCCAAAACCGGGTTCAAATATTAAATATAATGAAGCCGCAATAAGAAGAATTATCAGAATATACTGTTTTACAACATTTTTAATTTTCATTTCAAATTATAAAAACTATTCATTCCTCCATATATGGATGTTAATAGTTCCTCTTCAATTCTCATAAGCTGATTATATTTTGCCGTTCTCTCACTCCTTGACACGGAACCTGTTTTGATAAAACCGGTATTTAATGCAACTGCAAGATCCGCAATAGTGCTATCTTCTGTTTCCCCTGATCTATGAGAAATAACAGCAGTCCAGTTGTTTTTCCTTGCTAATTCAATTGCTTCTATTGTTTGCGTCATTGTTCCTATTTGATTTAACTTTATAAGAATGGAATTAGCAACATTTTCTTCAATACCTCTTTTTAGTAATTTAACATTTGTCACAAATATATCATCTCCAACAATTTGAATTTTGTTTCCTAATTTGTCATTCATCTTTTTCCAACCACTCCAATCATTCTCAGCAAGCCCATCTTCAATACTGATAATTGGATATTTCTCAACCCATTTGGTATACTTATCTATAAGATAATCGTTTTCCACTATGCTATTTTCAAATCTGTATTTTCCATTCTCACAAAAACTTGAAGCAGCTGCATCAAGTGCAAAATATATATCCTCTCCCGGTTTATAGCCCGCCTTTTCAGTTGCAAGCATAAGAAGATTTAATGCCTCTTCATTATTTTTCAGCATTGGAGCAAATCCACCTTCATCTCCAACTCCCGTAGCAAGTTTTTTTTCATTTAATATTTTTTTAAGTGTATGAAAAATTTCTGATAAAACCCTTACTGCTTCTTTAAATGTATTTACCTTTAATGGCATTAACATAAATTCCTGTATATCAAGATTATTATCTGCATGTTCTCCACCATTTATTACATTTGTCATTGGCACAGGAAGAATATGAGCATTTACTCCACCCAAATATCTATACAACGGCATCTCTAATTCATTTGCACTTGCCTTTGCACAGGCAACAGAAACACCAAGAATTGCATTTGCTCCTAATCTATTCATGTTTTCTGTTCCATCTGTATTTATTAAAAGTTCGTCAATCTCCCGTTGCTCAAAACTATCCATTCCTAATAATAGATCTCTTATCTCTTTATTCACATTATCAACTGCCTTTAATACTCCCTTTGATAAATATCTGCTTTTATCTCCATCCCTCATTTCAAGAACCTCTCTTTCTCCTGTTGAGGCACCTGATGGAACAGAAAATCGTCCCGTAACACCTGTTTCAAGATATACATCAGCTTCAACTGTTGGGTTTCCTCTTGAATCTAATATTTCTCTTGCTCTAATATTAATTATTTGAGACATATTGTCCTCCTTTAAAGTATTTCTTTTATCATTTTATTTACAATTACAGGGTCTGCTTTACCTTTACTCTTTTTCATAACCTGTCCAACAAGAAATCCAAATAATTTTTCTTCACCATTTCTATATCTTTCTGCTTCTTCTCTATTCTCACTAATCACGGATACAACAATTTCCTTGATATCCTCTTCATTCCCTGTTTGTTCTAATCCCAGTTCCTTTACAATTTTATTAGGATTATTACCCGTTTTCTGCATAACATCTAATACCTTAGCCGCAGCATTCAAATTAATCTGTCCATTTTCAATTAATTGCATAAGTTCTTTCATATATTCAGGAGTAAAATTAACTTCCTCTGCATTTATTTCATATTTATTAAGTAATGAAAGAAATTCCTTTATGAAAAAATTTGTTGCTTTTTGAGTATCCTTTATCCCTTCCATACTATGCTCATAAAAATCAGATAGTTCTCTTGTGCTAATAAGAATTTCTATATCTTCTTCTCTTAGTCCAAATATCCTTTTAAATCGCTTCATTTTATTATTCGGTAATTCCGGAATTTCATTTCTTATATTTTCAATCCTGTTTTTTAATACTTTTAGATTTGGTAAATCCGGTTCTGGGAAATATCTGTAATCTCCTGCTGTTTCCTTTTTCCTCATTGGTGCAACTTTTTGTTCTTTTTCATTAAAAAGCATTGTTGTAGAAACAATAGTTCCATTATTATCAATAATCTCTGATTGCCGTTTTATTTCAGAATTAATACCCTTGAAAACCGCTTTAAATGAATTAAGGTTTTTAATTTCTGTTTTCACCCCCAAATCATCCCTTTCATCTTTTCTGATAGAAATATTCGGCTCTGCTCTCATCTGTCCTTTTTCCATATTTGCATCAGACACATCACAGTATCTAATTATTAATCTTAATTTTTTTAAATATTCAATTGCTTCATCAGCATTTGAAACATCCGGTTCAGTAACAATCTCAATTAATGGCACACCAGCACGGTTTAGATCAAGAAGAGATTCATGCTCTTTGTCATGAATAAATTTTCCTGTATCTTCCTCAATATGCAATCTCCCTATTCTTATTTTCTTTCCACTTTTTAGTTTTATATATCCATTTTCTGCAATAGGATATTTAAATTGTGTTATTTGATATCCTTTCGGCAGATCGGGATAGAAATAATTCTTTCTTGCAAATGATGAAATCTCATTAATATTACAATTAAGAGCAAGTGCTGCTTTTATTGCAAGATCCACAACTTTATCATTAATACTTGGCATTACACCCGGCATACCAGTACATATTGGGCATATATGAGAATTAGGATTATCTCCAAAATTTGTTGAACATCTGCAAAATATTTTTGTTTCTGTTTTTACCTGAATATGTACCTCTATTCCTATTGTGGGTATATATTTATTCATTCCTGACTCCATATTTTTTCAATATTCTCTGCCTCTTTTAGAAGATTTATATCATCAAAAGAATTACCAATGAGCTGAATACCTACAGGCAATTCATTGTAAATTCCAGCAGGTATATTGATGGCTGGCAAATCTGCAAGATTGCAAAATGCAGTAAGTGAATCGGACAAGTGCATTTTCAATGGGTCATTCATCCTTTCTCCCCGTTTAAAGGGAAGATTTAGTGTTGATGGCATTAGTATATAATCCACTTCTTTAAACACTTTTTTCATATTTTCATATATTTGTTTTCTCATTTTTTTGCTAATCTCATAATACATTGCATTTTTATAACTAAGAAAATATGTTCCTGTCATTATCCTTCTTTTAACTTCCTTTCCGAAACCTATTCCTCGTACCTTTGAATAAATATCTTTCATTGTTTCCGCTTCTTTTATCTGTAATCCATATTTTATTCCATCATATCTTGCAAGATTACTGGACGATTCACACATTGATATTATCTGATAAACAGCAATGGATTCTGGTAAATGTTCAATATTAATATCTCTTGTTTTTATTCCTGATTTTTCAATGATTCGTCTTTTCTCCCTATATACATTTAATATTGCTTCATCCAAACCATCAATGTTATTAACAAAACCAATAATCACTTTTCTGTTTTTATCAATTTCCTCAATATTTCTTAAAGTTGAATCATATTCATCTATTCCTTTAATAGTATTAAACATATTTGTTACATCTTCAATATTGCTTCCTATAATACCTACTGTATCAAGTGAAGATGAAAAAGCAGTTAACCCATATCTTGATACTACACCATATGTTGGTTTAAAACCAAAAACAGAACAAAATGCAGCTGGTTGTCTTACGGAGCCACCCGTATCAGAACCAAGAGAAATGGCTGCATGCCCTGCTTTTACTGAAACAGCACTGCCTCCGCTTGATCCGCCGGGAACAATGTCTTTATTAACAGGATTTATTGATGATCCAAAGCATGAGTTTTCTGTTGAAGAACCCATTGCAAATTCATCCATATTTGTTTTTCCAACAATTATTCCTCCCGCTTCACGGATTTTTTTAACAACTGTTGCATTGTATGGAGAAATAAAATCCTCAAGTATATGTGATGCACATGTCATTCTTGTGTTTTTTACTGCAAAATTATCCTTTATAGAAATAGGTATTCCATCAATTGGGGAAATTGTTTTATTGTTTTTGATTCTTTTTAATGATCTTTCTGCTTCTTCATATGCAATATTTTTTGTAAGAGTAATAAAATCATTTAGATCGTTTTTTTCAATATCTTTGTATATGTTATCCAGCATTTGGGGGGGGGTTAATTCACCATTTCTATATTTCTCATTAATTATTCTTGAATTCAATTATCCTCCCTTATAATTTTCGGCACAAGTATGAATCCATTTCTTTCATTCTTTACATTTACAAGCATTGATTCTTTATTATACGACTCGTCGTAGCAATCATTGTGAGTCAGTTTAATGCATTGCTCATTTTCTCTGTTATCTATGATTTTCAATACATTAAAACCACTCAAAGCATTCTCAATATGTTTGAAAAGCTCAACTAATTGTTCATTGAATTCCTCAGATTCATTTTCAGAAAGCTGAATATAAGATAGTTCAGCAAGATGATTTAAGTCCTTTTTGTTCATTTATCCTTCCTTTGAAGATTTGCATATTTAACATATATCTTTTTTATACCAACAGAATAAAATCGGATATTAGCAATTGTATTATCTCCGGATCCTTTAATACCGGTAATAACACCATTACCCCAAAATGGATGAATAACAACTTCATTTATATTAAATAACATTTTCCCTTTTCTCTGTTTTTCACCTTTCTTACATTTTATAGTAATTTTTTGATTATGAAAAAAAGTAAATTCATTATCAGTTCCTTTAACTGGTAATTCATTAAGAAACATTGATATACCATTTATTGTTCTATTTCCATAATGATTTCTTGAATTTGCATATGTAATAAATAAATGCTTTTTTGCTCTTGTCATTGCTACATAAAATAGTCTCCTCTCTTCCTCCAATCCATCTTCTGTTTCAAAGGAATTAATATGAGGGAAAAGACCTTCCTCCATACCAGAAACAAATATATTCTCAAATTCAAGTCCTTTGGCATTATGTACTGTCATAATATATACTTTTTCATCAATTGACTCCATATCATCAGTGTCAGTATAAAGAGAGATCATATCAATATATGATGCAAGTGTAATGTCTTCTGCTGTACCAACAAATTCATAAGCAGAATTTATTAATTCCTGTACATTTTCTTTTCTTGATGTACTTTCTATAGTATCCATTAAATCAAGAAAATCATTATACTTAGATTCTTCTACAATACTGCTAATTGCTTCAAAGGCATTATCTGATCTCTCATCTCCAATAGTAATCACTTTTCTTAGACTCTTTATTCCCTGAAATGTTTGTAAAGACAACTCATTTTTGTAAGTATCTGTATTCATAATTATTTCTTCAAATGGAATTCCTCGCTTATTTAGATTCATAATAGAATCAATGCCCTTTTTTCCTATACCTCTTCTTGGAACATTAATAATTCTTAATAATGAAAGTCCATCATTCCTATTAATAACTAAGTTCAAATATGCAATAATATCCTTGATCTCTTTTCTTTCAAAAAATTTCATTCCTCCAATAACAGCATACGGAACACTCATACTTCTAAACATTTCTTCAAGTGGTCTTGATTGAGCATTTGTTCTATATAAAACCGCTGAATGTGAATAGGATGATTTCTTACTCAATCTAATTATTTCATGTGTAATATATTTTGCCTCATCTCTTTCATCTATTGCATTGATTATTTTAATATTATCTCCATCAGGCAGTTCTGACCACAGTCGTTTCTCCTTTCTCTTACAATTATTTGATATTACATCAGATGCAGCATTAAGAATCTTTTTTGTTGATCTATAATTTTGTTCAAGTTTTATTACCTTTGTTTTCTTAAAATCCTTATCAAAATCAAGAATGTTTGATATCTTTGCTCCCCTGAAAGCATAAATTGACTGATCATCATCCCCTACTACGGATATATGGTTTTTACTATAAAGCATTTTCAGGAGTTCATATTGAACCTCATTTGTATCTTGATACTCATCAACCAATATATATTTGAACATTGAATTTAATTGTTTTTTGAAAGATGGATCATTTTTTAAAATATTTACTGTCTCAAGAAGTAAAGAATCAAAATCCAATGCATTGTTTTCTTTGAGAAATTTTTCATATAAATAGTATATTTTGCAAATTTTTTCCTGAATATAATTTTCCGTCATTTTAGAAAATTCCGCAGGGGAAATCATTTTGTTCTTTAAATTACTAATTGTTTTCCTGCATATTTTAGGATTTAACTCCATTTCATCTTCCTGTTTGATGAGTTTCTTTACAAGTGTTTTGGAATCCTGAGAATCATATATAGTAAAATTATATTTTTCTCCCATTTTTCTTCTGTACATTTTTATAATTCTCACGCACATTGAATGAAAAGTGCCTATCCACATACTGTTTACAGAAATTCCCAATAATGAACTTACCCTCTCCTTCATTTCACTTGCTGCCTTATTTGTGAAGGTCACTGCAAATATAGAATAGGGATTTTCCTTAAGAACTTCAATAATATATGCAATCTTATATGTTAAAACCCTAGTTTTTCCTGAACCTGCTCCTGCAAGGATCAGTAAAGGTGAATCAAAATATGTAACTGCATCATACTGTTTATTATTTAATTCATCTTTATAATTATTCATTTTTTGTAATTATCATAAAACCATTTACTGAAATTCTTCATTCCATTTTCAAATTTCATTTTTGGTTCATATTTTAATATTCTTTTTGCTTTTTCAATATTGCTTAAAGTAATATTCATATCTCCTATCTGAGGATCAATTATAGAATATTCAAAATTACTAATAAACATTTTTATATAATTTAATAATTTCCTCATTGTAATTTCCCTGCCCGAACCAATATTAAATATGTTAAAGTCACCGTTCTTTTCTGTAAATTCCATTGCTGATTCAACTCCACTTACAACATCGCTTATATAGGTGTAATCCCTTGCACTTTCAAGTGATCCGTAAATTTCTGATTTTTTCCCTCTAAATGCTGCTGAAAAGAATTTGTGAATTACCAGATCTGGTCTTTGAGATGGTCCATAAACAGTAAATAATCTTAGAACTGTAATATTTAAATCATAAGTCATTGAGTACATTTTCAGCAAATTCTCACAACACAATTTGCTCTGTGCATAAATTGATATAGGGGAACATTTCATTTCCTCATGAAAAGGAGTTTCATTGTTACCATAAACAGAGGAGGAGGAGAAAAAAATAAAATTATTTACTTTATATTCCTTTGCTAGATCAATCAAATTCAATGTTGTTCTAATATTTTCTGAAATATATTTATGTGGATTTTCCATTGAATATCTGATGCCAGGTAAAGCTGCAGCATGTATTATTGCAAAAAAATTATTATTCTCAAATACTTCTTTTACTGATCTATAGTTATTCAAATCAATATTTATTAAATTCTTAGTGAAATCATTTTTTTTAGGTAATTCTTTAAGATTCAAATTCCTTAATTTTATTGATATATCATAATTATCAAAAAAATTATCAATTATAATAATATCATACTTTCCAATAAAGTGATGATATAAATGGGAACCAATAAAACCAGCTCCACCTGTAATCAATATTTTTTGTTTCATATTACTTCATTCTATTGAATAAATCTCAACAGTCAATAAAGAAGTGGGCTGGTATGCTAAGTATATTAGTCACTGGTGAAAGAAAAAAGAAAAGAGTAAGATTGCCTTTTATAATAAAAGAAAATATTTTTTAATAGTAGTTATATTTACTATGCTTTGACTTGACAGTTTATAATATATTAGTAATATTTAATAAGTTATAATAATTAGGAGATAAAATGTTAATAACCTTTTGGGGAGTACGTGGGTCTGTCCCATCACCCGGACCAAACACTATATACTTTGGCGGGAACACAACATGTCTCACCTTAGAAACAGATAAAACATTTGTAATTATTGATGCAGGTACAGGAATAATAAATGTGGGACCCTATGTTAAACAAAAAAAGATAAGCAATATGCATATGCTGTTCACTCATTATCATTGGGATCATTTACAAGGATTACCTTTCTTCAATCCCCTATTTGATTCAAATATTCAGATTGATATGTATGGCAAGAAGAATTTAAGTGAAGTATTATCTTTGCAAATGCAAAAACCTTTTTTCCCTGCTGATTATAGAAATCTACCTTCCAAAATTGCTCATAAAAAATTCAAAAAGAAATTCATCATTGACGATATTGAAGTTGAAACAATTGAAAACAATCATCCCAATGGATGTACAGGGTTAAAATTTAAAAGAAAAAATAAATCTTTTGTATTTATGACTGATAATGAAATTTTTTCTCCAACAGATAGATTTACAGAAAGAGATTCATTTGTTGATTTTGTGAAAAATGCAGATTATCTTGTTCATGATGCTCAATATCTAAAAACTGATATGGATAAAAAGGCAGGATGGGGTCATTCAACATTTGAGCAGGCAATTGAATTAGGTATAGATGGAAATGTTAAAAACATTGTTCTAACACATCATGATCCAATGAGGAAAGATACCGAATTAAAATCTATACTTAAAGATCTTAAAAAGCATTATAACAATGTAAATATTAATGCTGCCAAAGAATTTCTTTCATTTGAATTTTGAATGAAACAGAATAATTTAATTATTATAATACTTTCCATTGCTTTCATTCTATTAATTATACCATGCCTATTTGATCTTATTTTAACACCTGATGTAAATGTAGTTTTTCGTAATATCAAGGTCAATGATAAAAATATGATGTGTGTGAGGAGTATCCCTCTCTCTTCACAGGCATATAAAGCCGGGCTTGAGATTGGAGATACTGTTGCATTAGTAAATAACAGTCATTATAAGAATTTTTATGATTTGAAAAAAAGATTATTTTACCAGAAAAACATTAATGATACTATTGTTTTTACAGTAATAAATGGTAATAATACTAAAATTATCCCAATAATTCTTTTACAAAGAAATCCTATAAAAAGAAGCCTTTTTATGATATTTGTAGTATTTTTTACTTTTATAGTTCTTTTATTTTTTCTTTACTCTTTTCCAAATCCAAACAATAGGAAATTTACATTTATTATTTTTGTTTTTTACTTGCTTATTCTTCTTTCATATATTTATACATATGTTTCTTTTGAAAAGCCATTTCTATATTCAATATTGATTTTTGCAGCATCATTCTCTCCATGTTTTCCAATACTGATATTCTTGAATTTATTGAAAAAAAATAATTTATCTGCAAAATATTCTATTATTCCACTTTCTTTTTCTTCTTTAATCTTTATACTCTGGTGCAGTTTTTATATTAAATGGGTAATAGGGTTTGATTTAATTAGTTTAAATCAATTTTCAATAATCACCCAGTTTGCTCAAGGACTTATTGGTATTATGATATTAATAGGTATTTCAGGTATCTCATTTGTAACAATTTCAAGAATTAGAAAATCACATGAAATATATGTACCAATTGCCCTACTTTTTATCTTTTTAGGATTTATTCCATATTTAACTTTATATGCATTACCGTTAACATTTGGTTTACATGAAATTATTTCTGTTGATATAACATTAAGTTTTGTTATACTCCCACTTTTGGGATTAGTACTTTACAATAAATTTATTTATGAATAGAAAAAAAATCACTTTACTCTTGATATTTATATGGATCATTATATTAATTATATGCATAATTGGAATTATAAAAATCAATAATCTTGCCCATGATGGAGTAAGGTATGAATATAAAAATGGTTTCACTATTGTTAAATATCTTTCTCCTAAATCCCTTCTATTAAATACCAGTATTGAAATAGAAGATACACTTATTAACATTAATAATAACCCAATTAAAAATAAGCATTTCCTTTATAATAAAATTTTTGAGAAACATAAACCAGGTGAAATACTAAACTATACTTTACAAAAAAATGGAGAAAAAAGGCATACCAATATAACTCTTCAGCATTATTTTCCCAAAGAAAGAAGAAGATATATTATAGTTATGTCAATGATAATTCTTTTATTATCATTAATATTTAATATAAAAACAAGAGTTAAAAATAATCTATTTTATGCATTTTATTCCTTATATCTAGTGATACCTCTCCTTATTATTTATCTTAATATTCCATTTAGCAATCAATGGATGTATGCTATTTCAATTATTTCAAGTGGGACTCTTATAATCAATCTATATATTGCAAATAGTTTTCTACTTTATAACACCTTTAAAAGGGAATATTTTCTAATCATATTAATGCCATTACTATTAATAACTATCACATGGATTCTTTTTTACTTTAAATGGACAATGGATTTAAGTAATAGCACTTATCAATTACTCAACTTGTCAATGAAGGGGTTTCATTTATATACTGTTTTTATTATTATTTATTGTGTATCTATTATTGTTTTTAAGATATTCAATGTATCTCATAATGTTATTGATCGCCATATATTGATATTCATTGGTATTTATATTTTCTTGCTTTTGCTTTATCCAATTTTCCTTGCTTTACCCGTTATTATGAGAAATAGTGAATTAATACATTTTGATATGTATCTTGGATTATTCACTATTCTTTTACTAATTTTAATTTATAATAATAAAATACTTATAAAGGATAAATAGTATGAAAAAGTATAATTATATTTTTCTGATCATTATTATAATAATTTTCATTTTCATTTCTTTCTCCCAAATACTATATTCAAATATTCGTGTAGAAATAATCAATTCTAAACTTATTAATGATAATGTTAAACTGTTAAAGATTACTCCATTTATTGAAAAAAGTATGATTCTTCTTTTAAATGCAAATGACAATAAAGTTCCAATTGATTCATTATATTTGTATGCTGATAGTATTGTTATTAATGATTTCATTTCTTCTAATGATCTTTTTATTGATTTGGATTCAATAATGGTTTTTCAAATAGATAATGATTCTTTTCATTTGATCAACAAAACTCTTTTTAACAATCATATTTTATCATTACATACAAACAGTTATTTAATTGGCACTTTTTCTCATAATTGGCAGGATTATGTATCTGATGAATCCAGATCAAAAATGGAATCCCTTCTTAAAACTACAGCAAGGTACGGTTATTTTGAAACAAAGAATTACATCTTTAATTACAGACATTCTGAAATAAATGATAAAGGTTTTTTTGTAATAATGAAAAGAATAAAGGCAGAAGCATTAAAGGAATTAAGGGATTTTGCAATTCTTCTTGGAATAATGATATTTGTTGCTCTCATAATGATAGCAATATTCTTAGCATTATTTGTTCAGGCAAATGCCAGAATAATCAAGATTGAGGAAAAGATAAAGAGAGAAATTGAATTTATTCGTCTTAATAAACGACTTGGTATAGAAACATTATCTGAGGGAATAATTCATAATATAAATAATCCGCTTACATCAGTAAAGGGATATCTACAATTATTGGTTAATAAGGAACCTAAAATCGCTGATGAATACAAATTGGATAGGGTTATCCGTAATCTTGACCAAGTAGGAATACAAATAAATTCCATTCTTAATAAAACAAAAAAGGATTTATCAGAAGAAAAGATAAATATCTGTATAAATGAATTAATAAGTGATATTGTAAATATTAAAAGTAATAATATTCAATCAAAGAATATTAATTTAACTATGTCCCTAAAAAAGGATTTGCCGATAATGAATGGTGTGTTTGGTGATATTTCAATTATCATTGAGAATTTATTGGATAATGCTATTGATTCTATGTTTTATACACAGGAAAAATTCTTATCAATTAAAACTGAATATAATGATAAGAATATTTACTTAAAAGTTAAGGATACAGGGATTGGAATGAAACAACCTGAGATTGAAAAGATTTATGACCTTTATTATACATCAAAATCAAATACATCAAAAAATGGAGAGCCTGTAGGAACAGGGATTGGGATGTACTCGGTGAAACAAGCATTGAAAAAAAACAATTGGCATATTGAATGTGATTCAGAAAAAAATAAAGGAACTGAATTTACTTTAATAATATCATATAGTAAGATCAAAAAACAAAAACAAAATAACCATTAATTATTGTTAGAGTATCTGCTTCATTCTCTACATTTATCATATCACATTCAAAAGTACCTGACAATTCATTAAATAGTGAATCTGTTGAAGAATCAATCATAATTAAACCATTTCCTCCATATGCAGATGCTGAGTAAATGTTCCCTGTTTCTAAATCATGATAATTAATCCTTGTGTCTTGATCATAGGGAATATCAAATACATTAATAATATCATTTGCAGGAAATATGATTTTAATAAGTATAGTTTCATCTTTATCAGTTGCTTCTAAATGATAGTAATTATAATCAATATAATTCATTGTATTGTATCTCAACTCCATCTGTTCTCCACCTATTTCATATTCAATTCCTTCATAGTTCTCTGAAGAAAGATCACAATTAATAAAAGTTAAAATACTTACTGAAATAATAATTAGAAGTGCAATTTTGATTCGTTGATCTGTTCTTTTCATGAATATACATTATCTCTTTAATAATATTTGTCAAGTAGTAGGGGCACGGCGTGCCGTGCCCAAATGATGCTGATCACCTGCAAGCGGTAAAGGTTTGTTTTGATTTAATGGAACATTTTTTTATTGGTAACAACATACTAATTCTTTTGGTATTTACAAAATTCTTAAAATCATTACATTTATGTATAAATAAAAAGGAGCAATTATGAAAAAATTCATTATTTTTATATTTATTGTTTTTGCAATAATATTAAGTAGCGAAGAAATGCATGGTCATCACCAGCATGAGTTCATTCTTGAAACAAAAACCGGTTCTATGATATGTGAGAATAGATTAATTACCAGATTATTGGATTATGACATTATCTTTTTTGGCGAACAGCATGATGATAGTTTTACACATATAAAGGAAGCATTTCTATATGAACAAATGTGTAAACTTTCTGATTATGCTTTAATGCTTGAAATGTTTGAAAGGGATGTACAGGACATATTGAATGACTATATAGAAGGAGACATAACAAAACCCGAATTCTTAGAAAAATCAAGACCATGGTCTAATTTTTCATCAGATTATGAACCTGCTGTTAATATTGCAATAGCAAACAAAATGCCTATTATTGCGGCAAATGTACCACGATACATTGCTTCCCTTGTTTCTAGATTCGGATTATCAATACTTGATACATTATCATCCGAAATGTTCTGTAAATATTCTGGTTATAACGATGAATACAAGAATAAATTTGTAGAAACAATGGAATTAATCAAATCAGGTGATTCCAAAATGGCAAAAATGATGGATATTGAGAAATTTTTTAAGGCACAATTGATCAAAGATGCAACAATGGCATATTCAATAAATGAATTCCTTAAAAATAATAAAACATATAAATCATTCTTTTTATGTGGGGAATTTCATAGTAATTATCATTTGGGTATTGTTGATCAGTTAAAACGGATCAATAATGAACTGAAAATTGTTACTATTACTGTTATTGATAAAAAGGATAGTATAGATAATACATTGGCGGATTATATATTTATTAAGGAGCTTTATGAATAACAATGAAAACATTGTACAAATAGAAAAGATCATCAATGATGGTGCTGGATTAGGAAGACAAGATGGAAAAGTGATCTTTATTCCATATACAATACCAGGTGAAACCGTAGAATTTGAAATCATTACAGAAAAAAAGGGTTTTACAAATGCTTCATTAAAAAGGATTATAGTAGAATCAGATGAAAGAAAAGAGCCCGATTGCAAATTTTTTGGAATTTGCGGTGGCTGCGATTTTCAACATATCAATTATTCTTATCATAATCATATTAAAACAGAAATACTGAAAGAACTATTTAAAAAGAATGGAGACATTGAATTAGGAGATAATATTAACTTTTTTGCATCTACCAAGTATAATTATAGAAATCACATTGATTTCAGCTCATCAAGAAATGATTTTGGATTTAGAAAAAGAAATTCAAAGCACATTATTAATATCAATCATTGTATGCTGGCACGAAAAGAAATAAATATTATTGTTGATGAATTACAGAACATCAAGGAATACATGACTCAATTTTACATTATTGATTTTAAGGTGTCAACAGCAGGAGAAACGCTTCTCACACTTTATCCAGGCAAAAGAGAGATTGATTCTGAAACCATTGCAAAAATAAAGACACTTAGTGCTGACAATATCATGCTTGTTACAAAAAAGGATATATCTAATATTAAGGGGCATCATGAAATTAAGGATATTTATGATAATATTGTATTAATATATTCTCAGAGCAATTTTATGCAGACAAATCAGCAGATAACACTAAAAATGCTGAATTATATCCGTTCATCAATAAAAAAGGGTAAAACATTAATGGATCTGTACTCAGGGGTAGGTCTTTTTTCTCTGTATTTTGCTGATATGTTTAGAAATGTAATCTCCATTGAGGGCTCAAAAAGTTCAGTTTATTATCAAAGAATAAATGCTAAAGAAAATAAAATTAATAATATAAAAGTTATACAAAGAAATATTTCCGATTCATTACATATTGTTGATGAAGATCCTGATGTTCTTATTGTTGATCCTCCCCGTTGCGGCATGAGTGCATTGTTCTTGAAAAACCTTCTAAGAAATAAAATTAAGACATTTGTGTATATTTCATGTGATCCTGCTACATTGGCAAGGGATGCCAAGCAGATTGTTGGCAGCGGATTCACAATTAAAAGCAGTGCTATTTTTGATATGTTCCCTCAGACAAGGCATTTTGAGACCGTTATAATATTTGAAAAATGTTCGTAGGTACATTCTGAGTAATCCGAAGATTGCATATTCCGAGTAATCCGAGGAATATGTGCGTCATTTGTAATCCGAAGATTGCATATTCTGAGTAATTCGAGGAATATGTTGAGGGCTTGACGGGCTGTCCACCAAGATAATAAGCAATAATCATTATTTCTTATATTAAACAATCAATATTTACTTTTTTTCTATTAAGGAATTTCATATAAAATCAATTCTTCTTTATAATATATTTCACAATAAGGTCTATAATCTATTTCAAGGTATATCCATTGAGCAAAAAGTGGGGAATAATAGCATTCACCTTTTTTATTATTGAAAATCAAGACATCCATAATTATTAGACTGTCAAATATGCCTGCTCTTAAGGTTCTCTGGACATTTATTTCCCTTATTTCCAATTTAAAGACATCATTGAATATCTCTGCTCCTATTTCAATTGGAGTTTTAATGATTACATTAAAAAATAAAAAATCTACTATATCATTTTCGCTTATACAGTACTTCTGCTCCACAGAATCTAGCTCAACAAATTCATCATTTAAAAAAGCTGAATCTTTGATTATCCAAACATTAAATTTTTCAAAATATTTTGGTTCTTCGTAATATTCTACAAACCTTCTCAAAGAAATGTATTCCCATTTGTTTTCATTTATAAAATCATCTACTTCAATTTTGAATTCAAGCAATGTGTTTTCATTAGGAATTTTATACCACTCCTCTAAATTATTTGGATCTTTTTCATTTTGAGGATTATTTATTGTACAAGTCAAAATAGAAAATGTAAAAATCAATATAACCAATAAAATGAATTTCACAATTACTCTTTATAATGCTTTGTTAAGTGTTCATACATAAATATCATTCCACGATAATTGGATGTCCTGTTTGGCTGTTGAGATGGAGTTGTTCCTATCATTTGAATACATGTAGAATCAAATATTTTAACTCCCAATAAAGGAGAAAACCATACAATAAACTCATCATAATTAGTCCAAGATTCCTTTGTTTTTACAGTTTCTAAATATGTAATACCTTTAAAATGTTCAAAATCACCAGTAGAAATAATTTCAGCTTCCCAGCCTAAACTGTATAATCCCTTTGAATTCCATTCATTTCCTTTTTCAATAGGGCATTTAAGTATATTATTATCAGTAATACTATTTATAATATCCACAGTGTCACCACTTAATATAATTTCATTACTATCAGCGTTAATTATCATATAATAAGTAGAATCCCACATCTCTCCCTCAAAATAATGAAGTGAGTCATTTGTAATTATCTTATTCTCATGAATTTTAATAATAATTGAATTATTTCTATTTATATCAACATCTACTATTTTTCTAGTTATTTTATAGTTTAAAAATGCATATGTACCATAATAATCATAATTTTCATTAATTTCTACTCCTTCATATTCAAATATTTCCCCTATCTCAGGAATACAAATCCAATCAAATATGTTGCTAATATCTTTGTTTAAAGTAATAATTGAACAATTCTGTAGTAATACTATAATTATAAAAATGAGAAATAATTTATTTTTTCCTTTAATAAAAAACATTTTTAGCTCTTTTTTTATCTAATCATATTAGTTTTTATTGATTTTCTCTGTTCTTCTGTATCAATAATTATAAAATAGGTTCCATTAGATATTCTACAATTAAATTTATCCTCTTTATTCCATTCAATAGTATGATTCCCTTCATTCAACTGTTCATTTATCAATGTTTTTATTTCCTGACCTAATATATTAAAAACAGAAACTATTACATTGTTTGTATCATTCATAGTAAAACTGATTCTGATATCTGAATTATTTTCACTTATTGT
>JAUVJU010000067.1 GCA_030592285.1 Caldifarciminota bacterium | reverse complement strand
GTGGTATTGAAAGAACTTTGAATTATTTTAATGAACTTAAAGGATACTATTTATGATACCTTTTATTGATCTAAGTAGAGATATAGAAGAAATAATAGGAATTAAAAATGCAATAAGTGAAGTGATTGATTCAGGAAATTATATTTTGGATAAACAGGTAGAGAATTTTGAAAAAACATTTTCACAATTCACAGGAATTAAGCATATAGTAGGTGTAGGCAGCGGAACAGATGCATTAGCAATGATATTAAAAGCAATTGATGCAAAGAGAGTCGGGGTTTGTGCAAGTGCACCATTACCATGTGTTCAGGCAATTATTATGTCAGGAGCAATACCTGTTTTTTTTGATACATATAGTAATACGGGACTTATAAATATCCATAAAATGAAGCATAGATTGGATGAGATTGATACATTACTTGCAGTACATTTATACGGAATGCCTGAAAAAATTCATGACTTATACAATGTTTGTAAACAGAATAATATTAAATTAGTTGAGGATTGTGCTCAATCCATTAATACATTTTTAGATAACAAGCATACGGGCAATCATTCTATTGCAGCTGGATTTTCATTTTATCCTACTAAGAATTTGGGATGCATTGGTGATGGCGGCATAATAGCAACCAATGATAGTGAATTAGCAAAAAAGTTTATAAATATGCGAAACTATGGACAGGATAAAATCTATTCTGGGCAGGGATTTGGGATTAATAGTCGTCTTGATGAAATCCAGGCTGCTGTTTTGAATATTAAGATAAAGAGATTAATAAATAAAACTGCTAAGAGAAAGGAAATTGCAGAAAAATACAGAAATGAAATTAATAATAAATTTATTATTTTACCAGATGATAGATATTTTAAAATGTCCAATATGCATATTTTCCCAATTTTTACTAAATATAGAAATGAGTTGAAAGAGTATTTGTTTAAGGGCGGGATATCTACAACAATTCATTATCCAATCCCCTTAAATAAACAGAAAGCATTTAAGGAATTTTCTGTTGATTGTATGGCTGCAGAGGAAATGTCTGAACAGGAATTATCATTACCGATTTTTCCAGAATTAACAAATAAAGAAATAGATGAGATTATTCTTAAAATATGTAATTTCAAAAAATGAATTTATTTTAATAAAAATTATTATTTGGTGAATAAATGAAAAAAAGAGAATTTGAAAAAATCAAAAAATTCGGAGAAAATCATTTTTGGTATAAACATAAAAAAAGACTTCTAAAAATTTTCCTGAACAAATATACTAATAAAAGTGAAACAGAAGCATTAGATGAGGGTTGTGGTACAGGAATAGATGCCGATGTGTTTAAAAATGCAATTGGAATGGATATTGAATTAGAAGTATTAAAAAATAATTTATATGTAAAAAAAATAAATGCGGATATGAATGAATTGCCATTTAAAGATAATACCTTTAAAATTATAATATCTATGGATTCACTTCAACATAAGGGTATAGATCCATTTATATCTATGAAAGAAATTACAAGGGTTTTGAAAAAGGATGGAATACTTTTAATGAACATTCCAATGATAAAAGGATTATTTTCATATCATGATATTGCTGTGGGGAATGGAAAAAGATTTTCAAGAAATGAAATTGTATCAGTATTTCCAAAAGAAATGAAGATTATGGAAATATACTATTGGAATACACTCTTATTTCCATTCATATTTTTGAAAAGAAAAATGATTGATGAAATATTTGGTTCTTTAAGTAAATCGGAAACCATTTTTTTACCCTCAATTATTAATAGAATACTTGGTTTAATTTTGGACTATGAAATGTGTTTGTCAATGAAATTTCCTTTTAAAATTGGTGTATCAGCATTTGTAATTGCAAAAAAGATGGAATTATGAAAAAATCCATAATAACATCATCAATTCTACTTGCTATTGTGATTTCCATACTCATTACAATTAATTATGATATATACTGTTATCATTTATGGGCTTTCAATTCAATAAAATATACATTTTCATCAGTTTATAATACATCAAATTATTTTGATTTTCATGCAAGTTATCCTCCTGCTGGTGTTTATATGTATGTATTAACTGGAAAATTGAGTTCATTTATCAATGCTCTTAGTGTAAATAATATTCCACTGCTTTTTATTTATAAATTATTTCCCTTATTATCATTAATCATACTATTTAATATTTTAATAAAAAATCTTAAATTTGGATATAACATTAAGATGCTGGCATTTCTATTTATCCCTATTACACTAATAACTACAATGACAGGACAATCTGATGTAATTATCTTGCTATTTCTTTTTTGTGGAATTTCACAGCTTAATAAGAATGAATTTTTTACAGGAACTTTTTTATTAATATTTGCTATATTCATAAAACAAACAGCATTTTTCCTATCCTTTGCTATTTTGATATTTTACTTTATGAAAAACCATTATAATAAGAAATTATTATTATATGGAATTTTAAATTTGATCTTGATATCACTTATTATGTATGCTCCTTTTATAATCAAGGGAGAATTTTATAATGCAATAAAGTATTTATGGTATGCGACTGTCGGCTCATCTCCATTATCAGGGCATGCACTAAATATGTATTCAATTATTCCTAATGCAAATATGATAGATTTCAATATGAAAATCGGTTTTCTATCATTAAAAAGTATATCAATAGGAATGATAGTTTTTGTAACAATAGTGATGTCATATATTATGAGGAAGAAGCAAATATGGGAATATATGATTATAGTTTCAATCATTTGGTTTAATATTATGGTTGGCTTAAGAAGTCAGCATATAATTTATTTACTATTTTTTGTTATAATATTTGCATTATTTAATAGAAAGATCATTGTTGAATCAATAGTATTAACAATAATTACTGTTTTGAATATATTACTATATAATTCAATGATAACAATGAAATTATTTGGTATTCCAGTTCCGCATTTTTCTGTAACTATTATTTTATCCATTATACAATTTATTGTTTCAATTTTCCTAATATCAAAGTTGATGAATGGTAAGAAGAATAAAAAAATAAGGAATTTGTTTTATCACAAAAGATCATTTTTGATGCCATATATAATGCTTATTACATTTGTTTTACTTACTGTTTTACTGCCTGGCAGAATAAAAGATGAAAAAACATTAATACCTGAAATAATATTAGAAAACAAATTAATTGATTATTCAAAAGATAGATATATTGAACTCAGTGTAATTTCAAGAGGTCCATTCAAAAATTATTTAGGCATTAGGATGGCTAATGAAGCGGAGTTTAGTATAGATGCAATGGATTACAGTAAAATATTTTTTAAAATTTCTTCTGAGTATTGCAAAAATGGAGAGATGATTATAAATGATAAAAGATACCTTTCTGGCACTGAAGAAAGATATTATGAAATAGAAAACCATTTAGATACGATGAATTTCCTATCAAATATAAAATCAGGGTATAAACAAATTGCAATATATGATATCAAGTATGAATAGTAATAAACGAGCATTGTTTTTTCTGATTATAATTACAGTAATATTTTTCCTGCCATTAATCACAGGACAAATTATTTATGAAGGTGATTTGTTTGATGAATATATTCCTGTAAAGTATTTTCAAGTACAATCAATGGAAAAATTGAATTTTCCAGCTTGTAGTGAAGGTATAGGAGCAGGATTCCCTATCTATCAGGATATTCAATCAGGATTTTATTATCCTTTGAATATTCTTTTGGTATTACCTATAAATATTTTTCTTATTATTCAATTTATGATAATGCTTGATATTATTATTTTGGGGATTGGATGTTTTTTATTAATGAAGAGAGTAACAGAGAATGAATTAAAAGCATATATATTTGCTGTGATAGTGATGTTTAGTGGAACTGTGATCTCACGACTTGGTCATTTATCTATACTTAATTCTATTGCATTTATACCTTTTTACTTTATTTTCTTCAAAAATATGTTGAAGAAAGGGAGCGGAAAGAAGAGTCTTATTGTATCAGCATTATTTGCATTTATTGTATTATCTGGAGGTCATCCTCAAGTATTTTTTCTATTAATAATTTCTTCAATTGTTTATGGAATTGGAAGAATAAGTATAAAAACATCACTTCAATTTACATTATTAACTATTCTATTTAGTATGATAATTATACTTCCCTTGCTTATGCATATATTAATGGGAGGGGGACGCTCTGATACAGCAGTTATTCTTATAGGATTTAAATCATTACTATATCTGATATTTCCATTAATTCATTTTACTTTTAATGGCATTTCAGCATTGTCATACAATGGACCATTTGATATACATGAATCAATGTTATATGCATCGCTATTCATAATATTTCTTATAATAAATCATATTACCGGATTAATTAAAAGATCAGAAAAGATTGATAAAAGATCACTTATTTTAATTATACTATTAATATTAATGGCATTTATAAAAGTTGCAAGTATTGGATTATTTCATTCTATTATCAGATATTTTCAGTTTGCTATTTTGGTTTTGGTGTTTTATCTTATTAAACAGTGGAATGGGAAAATACGAAAAAATGCACTTGTCATTTTCATACTGCTAATGATATTAGTATCAATGATTTTACTAATTAGAGGATTTCAAATAGTACCTGTTTTAATAACACTTTCAACATCTTTTATTATTTTTATTATTCTTTTAATTTCTATAAAGAACAGCAGAATTCTAATTATACTTCCAATAATAATTTTTATTGAATTATGGATATTTAATAGTGCTGTTTTAAATTGGATACCTATAAATAAGGCAATGAATGTAAAATATGATTATTTGGAGAATAAACGCATAATAACATTTGTACCAATTGAATATGAGTTTTACAAAGATTATATACTGGAAAACAGAGATATTAATGATCTTGAATTATCAAAAAGATTTTCTTCTTATGGGAATAGAGGGATTTATTATAATGCTATTTCATATAATATTTATAATACCCTAATGCCTATTGATTATGCAAATGTTTTTAATGATAAAGGATTATATACAGGTGCTTTTACTAATATAATGTATATACTAAACCCTGAATATGGATATGATTATATTTTTATTCCGGATATGCCGTTTATTGCAAGTATTAATGATGAATTTCTTATGAAACTGCAATGCAGAGATGATACAATTAAAATATATTTTTCAGGAGATATTGAATTTCCTAATATCACTTATGAATGTGAACCTGATGAAGATTATCTTATAAACATAAAGGATTTAAAGTGTGTGAAAATGACAAATATTAATGAGATAAAAGTAAATGGCAATGGAATGATATACATGATAAAAAGTAAAGACAATATATTAACTTTTACGGACATTTTAGAAATGAATAGATTTATAAAAGAATCGGAAGAATTATTTTCATTAATGAAAACCCCGGATAGAATTTCTTCAATGCGAACACTTCAATATGATTATGGTAATGTAAAAATGCTATTGAGAAGAATTCCAATTGATTTCTTATTGGGCTTTATTATTAGTGTATTATCGCTTATAATCTGTATAATATATATTAAAAAGGAGAAAAAATGAAGAAAATATATTTCTTTATATTTATCATTTTATTTGTTATCAATGTATTTGGTGTAGAAACAAATATCAGTAATTATCATATTAATGTAACACTTGATGATACCCTGAAAACATTAAATGGATATGAAGATATTGTATATATTAATAATTCCAATGATACACTTAATAGTATTGTTTTTCATTTATATGCAAATATGTTTAGACAAGGATCTAAGTATCTTACAGAATCAAACAAATCTGTGAATAGTAAAACAGAAGGATTCACAGAGATTGATTCTGTTATCATTGGAAATGCTGATAAATTGGCAGGAGAAGAGGACTACACATTGTATAAATTACCACTAAATAATCCATTATTACCAAAAGATAGTTTATCATTAAGAGTATTTTTTAGACATAAAATACCTAAATTATTTTTAAGAGAGGGTTTTTCTAATATGGGATATGATATTTCTCAATGGTATCCCAAGATTGCCGTATATTCAAAGGGTAAATGGGCTAATTTTCAAGCATATAAATACTCTGAGTATTTTGGTGAATATGGTGATTATCATATCACTCTTACAATGAATGAAAAATATTATGCCTTTGGTTCTGGTGATATCATTGCCCCTGAAAGTGAAGTTGAGAGAATAAGAGAGATCAGAGGCTTAGGATTATGTGAAACAGACACTTCAAATGATTTTAAGACAATAGAAATGGCAGTAAAAAAGGTGAATGATTTTGCTTTTGTTTTGAGAAGTAATTTTAATTTGATATATAATGATGAAAGTAAACCCATTATTGAAATTGTTTGCAGTAAATCATTGTTTGAATTATTTGATGAGCAATTACAAAATGTAAAGGACATAATAAGATTTTATTCTGATAAGTATATTGAGTATCCTTATGATAAATTTACTGTTGCTGAGGGACTACTAAATGCCGGAGGTGGAATGGAATATCCGCGATTTACTATTATATCACCAGAAATTGTATCTGCAGATAAGATTCCATTTGTTTCAACTTATTTACTTGAGGATGTTATTTGTCATGAAATTGCACATCAATGGTTTTATCTGATAATTGGTTCGGATGAGGCAACAGAACCATTTATGGATGAAGCATTTGCTGTATTTTCAGAACTATCATATATGGAGAGTAAATATGGAAAGCATGGAAATTATGTATTCCTATTTAATAGACCTGTGATATCACTTTTTAATCAGCATTATCTTTTATATAATATTCAGCAAGTAAACAGAAAATCAACACCAATGAATACGCCTTCATATGATTATGAGAAAATGCAAAACTATGGAACTAATGTCTACTCAAAGGGTTTTTTATGTGTAAGAGCAATTGAACATATGATTGGAGAAGATGAGTTTAATAACATTATAAAACAGTATTTTGAAAAGTATGCTTTCTCACATCCAACAATGCATGACTTATTTGATTTTTTAAATGAAAAAACAGATAATATATATTATATTGAATTACGCAATATACTGTTTGAAAATGTTTATACTGACTATAGGATAAAGGGAGTTAAAAACTTTAATAATGATTATGAAATTGCAATTGCAAATTCATCACCATTTGAATTTCCTGTTGAGATAAAATTCATATTCAGTGATGGAACAGATAGTATTATAAGAAAGAGTGTTGATGAGAATACAGTGCAAATGAAGGGCAAAAAGATATCAAATATAATTATTGACCCAAAACAGAAATACCTTGATTTGAATTATTATGATAATATAAGAAAACCACATTTTACATTCCATTTTTTTGACTTTGAAACAGATTATTTTGCTAATAATATTTATGCATATCCATGGATAGAACATTCCCTTATTGAAAGATTTTCATATGGCGGCGAAGTATATATATGTGATAAACCAACACTAAAATTAAATGAGATGGGAATGTATGGGAAATTTGGGTTAAAGATATTTGCCGGTTATAATCCCAATAATGGAATCATGTATAGGCATTTAATGGAAAGTTATCAGGGAAGTGACATTAAAACAGGCATTATTCATATATTTAAGTACTCAAAGAGCATATATTCAATAAACAATACATTAACTGCATTTAGAAATGAATCAGATGAAAATTCTTTTAATTTAGATATTTACTCAAGATATACTATTAATAATGGAGACCAATATTTTCTTTCAAAAATGGGTGCATCAAAATTATCAGTCATTGGTTTTGATTATTTATATAGTGGAAAAAAGAGTTTTATAAATTATTTTGTGAAAACATGTGTTGAATTTTCAGATGAGATTATTTATTCAAATACAGAATTTCAAAGAATATTACTTAAAGGCGGTATATCTGTAAAAAAGGCGAATAATCCAATTGGTATTGGATATAGGATAGGGATTGAGTATAGTGGAGGTATTGTATGGGGAGATAAAAATGGATATAGTGCAATGTATCTAAATTCAAGTCCATTAAAATTATTTAACAATAAATCAATGCTTGAAAATAGTTATCCTTTATCCATTGATTATACAAATGGTTTTGGATATCAAACTGATGATAAAGTTGCCTATGGATCAATACATAGATTCAGATTTTCTGCAGGCACAATGGTATTAAGTCCATATTTTGACTTTTATATGTCAGGTGCTGATTATTGGATTGATAATTACAATTATCAAGCAGGAATACAACTTAGATTTGGAAGGGTTCTTAGTATTGAAATTCCTATTTACAATGATACCAATGGTTTTATGATTTTAAGCGGAATAGCAATCAATATATCATCGGAGATAATTAAATAATGCTATTTGAAAAAGGAAGAACACTAAAACAATTCATTAAGTATATTAGTGTTGGCTTATTAAATACAATAATAGGATTATCCGTTATTTTCTTTTGTATGAAAATTTTACATTTTACCTATATTGTATCAAATATTATTGGTTATAGTGTAGGATTAATAAACAGTTTTATCTGGAATAAGATATGGACATTTGGGAGTAAGGGAAATACAGGAATTGAAACAGCTAAGTTTTTACTTGTATTTGGCATTTCATATACTATTCAACTTGGTGCCTTAATATTTATCAAGGAAATAATGAATATTATTCCTGAAATTGCTCAAATTCTCTCAGTAGGCGTATATACAATTACAAGTTTTATTTTAAATAAGTTTTTCACTTTCAGAAAGTAGATGAAAATGAAAGATAAAAAAGTACTTGTTGGAGTTATAACAGGTTCAGCAGATTTGTCACATCTATTTTCAAAAGGAATATACAGAATTCCTATTGAATTTGAACCAGCACAAGATTTTGAGATAATTGCTTTTTATGAAAGCAGCAATATATTTGATTTCAAAGGAAAAATTCAATATTATGCATCTGTAAAAAATGTTGAATATGTATCTGCAAAAGAGATTAGTAAAGAATTTGATATTAAAGACCCGCAGCATAAGGATTATTTACTTTACTCATTAGGAAAGATCATGAAACTTGAAGAACCAATTATTAATAATGAAAAAATGAGAATATCATTTTACTATACAACATTAAAGAAAATTAAGGAATCTAGTACGATTAATCAATTATTTAATATACCTGCAATTGAAGAAATAGTAAAAGTAATGCTTGATGAACTGAATATTGATTATAAGAGAGAATATATATTACGAATCAATAAGGAGAAATTTTACAGATTGGATTTTGCAATATTTATCAATAACAGAAAAATTGATATTGAATGTGATGGTGAGAAATGGCATTCAATTAAAGCACAAAGGCAGAAGGATAGAGTAAGAGATAATGATCTTATTTCTTTTGATTGGGAAGTGATCAGATTAAAGGAAAAATTCATAATAAACAAAAAAAGCGAATGTATTGAATTACTAAAAAGGAAACTGAGTTCTTCCTGTTATTAACTGATTTTGTAATAAAACTAATAACTTAGAATTATGATAATTAAGTGATAACTGACTCTAATAACACATTCCACTGTGGCAATTGTAAGTTACATTTATTTATAAAAGCTATAATATGTATCTATTTACTATTTACTATATTTCTATTATGTTATAAAATACAATTTAAATAACTTGGAGTAATAAATGACAAAATTACGATTTGCTATTGTTGGATGTGGACGAATATTTAAAAAGCATTTTGAGGCAATAAGAGATATAGAAAATGCTGAAATTGTGGCAGTTGCTGATATCAATACTGAAAAAGCTAAGGCAGCAGGGGAATTAGCTCATGTTCCATATTATTTGGATTATAATGAAATGTTATCTAAGGAAAATATTGATATTGTGAATATATTAACACCAAGCGGTATGCATCCAAAACACACAATTGACATTGTTAATAAGTATAAAAAGCATATTGTATGTGAGAAACCAATGGCTCTAAGATTAGAGGATGCCGATGAAATGATACGCATATGTGATGAAAATGGAGTGAAATTATTTATTGTTAAGCAAAACCGATTTAATTCACCTGTATTAAAATTAAGAGAAGCAATTGAAAATAAGAAGTTCGGTAAAATGGTTTTGGGCACTGTAAGGGTTAGATGGTGCAGACCTCAGGCATACTACGATTTAGATGAATGGAGAGGCACGTGGGCACTTGATGGTGGTGTGATTACCAATCAGGCATCACATCATATTGACCTGCTTGAATGGATGATGGGAGAACCGGTATCTGTAATGGCGAAGAGCGGTACATATTTGGTAGATATTGAAGTGGATGATACTACAGTAGCAATTATTAAATTTAAAAGCGGAGCCTTGGGCGTGATTGAAGCAACAACCGCTGCCAGACCAAAAGATATTGAGGGATCATTATCAATACTTGGAGAAAAGGGAAGTGTTGTAATTGGCGGGTTTGCAGTTAATAAGATGGAAATTTGGCAATTTAGTGAAGAGAATGAGAATGAGAGTAAGGAAATCCTAAAAGAATATTCAGAAATGCCCCCAAATGTGTATGGATTTGGTCATAAAAGATATTTGGAGGATGTGATTGAATCAATAAGACATAATAAGAAGGCACTTGTTGGTGGTCTTGAAGGAAGGAAATCTCTTGAATTAATTAATGCAATCTATGAGTCAGCAGAAACAGGAAAGGAAGTATTTCTAAGATTTGAACCAAAGAAAACCAAATTGGGTATAGTAAATGAGTAATACTAAAATATATAAAAATGTTAAACTTGGGAAAAATGTTAAAATTGAGGATTTCTGTATAATCGGGAAACCGCCAAT
>JAUVJU010000177.1 GCA_030592285.1 Caldifarciminota bacterium | reverse complement strand
GATTACTTAATGTTTCTTTATTCACATTAAAATGATAGCAAATATGCTATCGTATGTCAATGGCTTTTTTAAGTTCTTGGAAATGAAATCGTAGAAAGGAGAATGATGTTCTACCCTTATTATAAATAAGACACACAAGTCATTAAGGATATTATGGAACTCTGCATGTAAAAAAAAATCCGCATAGAATAAAATCTATGCGGATTTTATTTGTTTATTTTATACTATGAAAATGTTTAAAAAACATGTGGTTTTACAGTAGATATTTTTAAAAAATTATCTTTACCTATATAATCATTACTTAGTTCCCCTTTAAAAGGAAATTCTACATTGGCTTTTACATTTTCCCATTTACCATTTTCACCACATTCAACATGTAATACACTTGGTAATTTTGTTCCTGTAGCACTATAAAAATAAAATTTAATGCCATGACTATTACCCATAAAATCTTCAAATGATTTTGCTCCCACCTTTGCAGGGTGATAGATTGCAGTTCCTGTCACTTTAATTTCAGCCCAGCCATCTTCATTGGGAATTCCTTTGTCCATTTTATAATCAACAATTTCAATGCCGCCATCCATAAACTTATCTTTCGCAGTTCCCTTTACATCTCCTGTTCCTGGGATTTTTGAAGTTACAGTAGCACAGCTACTTACAGAAATCATCAAAATAACCAAAATCAAAACAAAAGCTATTCGGCTTTTCATTTGATCCTCCTAATTTACGGGTGGTTATATTCAAAGATATAGTATAATTAAATCAAATATTTTCATTCCACCCTTATTGAAAACATTTGATTTGATTATATTTCCATACATCAAATTTATTTTTTCTGTAATTCTACAACTCTTTTATTTACTTTTTCTAAAAATTCTGCATACTTTGTAGGACTATCTTTCCATCTTTCGGCTAATTCTTCTCCATATTCTGAAAAATCAGCTTCTGTTATACCATTCTTTTTGTATAATGCTTTTACTTTTTCAGTCATTTCCAATTCTAATTTCGTTATTGTTGCTACATCAGCATTTTCTGATTTCTCAGCGTAATTCGCAGTCAAATAAAGAAACTGTGCATAAATCTCAATATAAACATCTTCGGATATTTCATTTGATGATGCAATTTCACCTGATACCTTCCCATTTGTATCTGCTTCAGGTGCATTTGCATTATCAGTACATGAAACTCCAAAAATGATTAGTATAACA
The DNA here is from genome assembly GCA_030592285.1 of Caldifarciminota bacterium. Taxonomy (GTDB): domain Bacteria; phylum Hydrothermota; class 32-111; order 32-111; family 32-111; genus JAUVJU01. The sequence continues at coordinate 2,194 of JAUVJU010000177.1, read as the reverse complement.
ATTAATAGAATTGCCATACTTCTTTTAATGATAAATAATGAATTTACATTGGTTTTCATCATTTTGCTCCTCCTTGAGTTTTTAATTTAGATAATTTTATTCAAAAAAATAAATTTAAAATAAAGAGTAATTACACCCTATTACAATATTAAGACACTTTTATCTAATAATAGAATAAAAATAAAAAATTGTCAATAGTAAATTATTAAATTGCGATTTACATTAATATGGTTAAAAAACAATAAGTAGGCATAATTAATATAAGAATTATTTAATGACACATAATATTATTTAGTTAAAAAACTTTACATCTTGAAAAAAAGCAAAAAACATCTATAATAAAGTATATTAGATAAAACAAGGAGGAACTTATGAAAAGAACAGTTATAATTATTATTATGGTTAGCATAGCTTTTACTTTTTTTAATTGTGCTAAAAAGGTTGCAGTTAAATTACGCGATATAAACTATGATTGGAGGAGTTATGAGGGCACTGATTTTGATGGACTCCATAAAAAACCAAGAGATATTACCGAAATTGATAAATTTGCTTATGATGAACTTTTTAGAGAAATTGCTATAATTGGTCAAACAGCAAGACAGTATAAATATTTAATTGATGTATATGATGATAAAGAAATGAAAAAAAGCGAAGAGATATCAACAGCAGTTGATTCCGCAATGATATATATATTTAATGATAATGATAAATTAAGAGAAAGAATTGAAATGGCTCAAAACAACCTAATGCTGCTTAATCCTCAAGAAGATTTTACAGGTCTTGAGTTAACTAAGGTGCCACAAGCATTACTTAATATTAAATATATGTTTGATGATTTAAAAATTTCATTGGAATCAACAAAGGATATTTCTATTAGAATTAAAGAAATAATAGGTAAGAAAAAATTTATTCCAGCTGAAAAAAAATAATAAGTTGAGGTGAATTATGTTTGAAGATAATGAACGGATAATTATTTTTGAATGTTCGACACATTACAATTTGTATGATGAGAGTGGAGAAGAGATTGCAAGTGGTAAAGCAAATGCACAAATAAGTGAAGATGATGTTTCCATATTACCGAAATTCGGAGAAGTGATATTCTGTGCATTAAGAGATATAATTAGTATTTCTGAAAATGATTATAAAATACATCTTATATTGTCATCAAATGAAAAACTGATAATCAGTAATCTCGGGTACAAGTTTGAAGATTTTTTTAGAGTTCTTTCAAAGATACATAATGATAGAATTCTTAAAGACCTATTAATGGAGGAATCCATTAAGAAATCCGGTGTAAATGCAGAATTCATATTCTTTGATGAAAATGCTGTTGAACAGCAAAATGGTAAATGTTATCCATGTTTATATGAAACAGCTATTGTGATAATTCCTGAAAAAGGAGAACTAAAACGAATTCCTTATTGTGATATTACAGATATTAATGAGGAGGACTTTAATCTTATAATAAAAACAGATTTTGGGGAAAAGATCATTATTTCCAAAATGGGCAAAAAGCATAATTCATTTATAAAAACACTATCAGAAGTGATCAATGAACTTTCAATAAAAGTTCAAGCATCATTAAAGGAATTATTACCTCAGGCAAATCCATCCATTATTAGAAAAGCATCCCGTTTTATGAAAGAGGGAAAGGCGGCAAAGAGAAGTGATATAGAATCCATTTCTCCTGAAATATGGAATGCATTGGAAAAAAGGATTGCAATTATAGGTATCAAAAAGGAATATGATTTTCTCAAAACATTATCCCAAAAAGAAAAGATATGTATTGGATTAAAGAGAGATCTATTAGGTGATTTGACAGGTGAATATATGTGGTTTTTGATCCCTATTTACAGTAACAATCATAAAATCCCTGGCAATGTGGTTGCTATGGAGGCAGGTTCTGCTGAGGGTGCAGGCAAGGCAACCTATTTCTTTAAATTAACACATAGAAAGGATTATTGCCAATATGAGAACATAGATGAGTTGCATAAGAGATGTGATAATTTTATAAAGAAAATCAATCGCTGTATGCTTGCAATAAATTTTAGAAGAGAACCCATTTATCTTTCTGATGAAAAAATAAGTGAACCTCGTTATGAAAAGTATCATTTTGCAATACAGAAAATCTCAGAACTCAGGGAATTGCGGTCACTATTTATTGGCAGGGTAATTCATTCTTCTATAGAACAGT
>JAUVJU010000004.1 GCA_030592285.1 Caldifarciminota bacterium | reverse complement strand
TTGAGGAACGCGGTTCAATCGAAAGAATACTAATTGCAATTGAAAGAATAGATGATGAGGATAAAACGAAAAGAAATGAAGAAAAACGCATAGAAAAAGAGAAAAAAAATAAGAAGGATAAATAACAGGAGGATTAATGAAAGATAAGAATAATATTCTGCGCATTATTGCAACGGATTGCGGCAGTACTACCACTAAAGCGATTCTTATTGAAAAACGGGAAGGGGAATATCGGCTGATAGTCAGGGGAGAGGCACCAACAACGGTTGAGGCACCCTATGAAGATGTAACAAAAGGTGTACTTAATGCAATAAAGGAAGTTGAAGAACTTTCTGAAGTTATAATACTTGATGGGGATAAAATATTAAAACGAGAAAATAATACTGATAAAGATGGAGTTGATGTTTATATTTCAACATCCTCAGCAGGCGGCGGACTTCAGATGATGGTTGCAGGTGTTGTTGATAGAATGAGTGCGGAATCCGCTGCAAGAGCAGCTCTTGGAGCAGGTGCTATTGTGATGGATGTTATTGCATCCAATGATAAGAGAATGGATCATGAAAGAATTAAAAGAATAAGAACATTAAGACCTGATATGGTGCTTCTTTCAGGAGGCACTGATGGTGGAACCAAAAAGCATGTTGTTCAGCTTGCTGAGATCATTGAAGCAGCGGACCCAAAACCAAGATTTGGTTCAACCTATAATTTACCTATTATTTATGCAGGGAATAAGGATGCAAGAGAAAATGTAAAGGAATCACTTGATGATAAAACGGATCTATATATTGTAGATAATCTTAGACCAACGCTGGAATCAGAAAATCTATTACCTGCAAGGGATAAGATACATGATCTATTTATGGAACATGTTATGGCACAGGCACCGGGATATAAAAAATTAATGGAAATGACCGATGTGCCCATAATGCCAACCCCGGGTGCTGTGGGATTATTAATTGAAACAATTGCAAAAAGGGATAATATTGAAGTACTTGGTGTTGATATTGGCGGAGCCACAACAGATATATTTTCAGTATTTCAATTGGCGTTTAACAGAACGGTGTCAGCAAATCTTGGAATGAGCTATTCGGTATCCAATGTTGTTAAGGCAACCGGATTAAAGAATATTACAAGATGGGTTCCATTTGAGACAAATGAAAAGGATCTAAGAAATAGAATAAGAAATAAGATGATAAGACCAACAACAATACCTTCAACACTTGAAGAATTACAGATTGAACAGGCAATTGCAAGGGAGGCATTACGACTTGCCCTTGAACATCATAAAGCAATGGCAGTGGGACTTAAGGGTGTTCAGACAGAAAGAACAATATCCGATGCATTTGAACAGACATCCTCAGGAGAAACACTTGTTAATATGGAAACATTAAATCTTGTTGTGGGTTCAGGTGGAGTGTTATCACATGCTCCAAGAAGAGTACAGGCGGCAATGATGGCAATTGATGCATTCTTGCCTGAAGGAATAACAATGCTTGCTGTGGATTCCATATTTATGATGCCGCAATTAGGAGTACTTTCAACTGTTCATGATTCAGCAGCAGCAGAGGTGTTTTCCAAGGACTGTCTTTTAAAATTAGGAATGTGTATTGCACCTATGGGTAAGGGAAAACCAGGACAGGAAGCATTGAAAATAACCATTGGTGAAAAGGTATATACATTTAATTATGGCGATATAGAATTTTTAGATGATATTAAGAGTAGTGAAAGAGTAAGGGCAATACTTAAACCGGCAAAGAATCTTGATATTGGAAATGGTAAAGGTAAGGAAATGGAAATTGAACTTGAAGGTGGGCTTGTTGGAGTGATTGTTGATACAAGAGGTAGAAGACCATTTAATTTACCGGAAAATGATAGTGAGAGAATAGCCAATCTTAAAAGATGGTATAAGTCCTTAAACCTTTACCCAGAATATTAATGGAGGCATAAATGGCACATTCATATACACCGGGACTTAAAGTTACTGAAAATACAATAGTAAGAAAAGAAAGGCGACTCCCATTAAAAGGAGATGTTTCTGCAAAAAAGGGTGATGTTATCAAGGCAGATGATATTATTGCAAGAACTGAATTACCCGGAGATGTTGAAAGATTGAATTTTGCAGGTAAACTTGGAGTTAGCGGAAAAGAGGTTTTTGATTATTTAAAGATTGAAATAGGAAAAGAGGTTAAGAAAGATGATATAATTGCGGAATCAAAGGGCTTTTTCGGTTTATTCAAAACACAGATAAAATCACCAATAGATGGAACAATTGAGGCATTATCTGAAGTAACCGGAATGATGACAATGAGAAAACCGCCATTACCTGTTGAGGTAGATGGTTATATTAATGGTGTATGCGTTGAGGTTATTGAGAATGAAGGTATTATTGTTGAAAGTCCTGCTACATTTATTCAGGGAATTTTCGGTATAGGCGGAGAAACAAAGGGTATTGTTAAGATGGTTGCACAGTCACCTGATTATACAATGACAATTGATGATATAAGTGATGAACTCATAGGCAAGATCATTGTTGGCGGTTCAATAATTACTGCTGATGTACTTAATAAATGTGTGGAAAAAGGTGTTATTGGAGTGATTGTAGGCGGCATTGATGATAAAGACCTTAAGGACTTTCTCAATGAAGAGATTGGTGTAGCAATAACAGGTAATGAAGAAAAGGGTATTACACTGATTATTACAGAGGGATTTGGGGAAATGGCAATGGCAAAAAAGACATTTAACATATTAAAGAATAATGAAGGGAAAATAGCATCCATTAATGGAGCCACTCAGATTAGAGCAGGGGTACTGAGACCTGAACTGATTGTTACCCATGATGATGAAATAAAAAGTACTGGACAAAGAATGGTATCAGAAGAAGAGCATGAAGGAATGGGAATTGGATCAGTTGTAAGAATTATAAGAGAACCGGAATTTGGAAATATTGGTAAGGTATCTGCTTTACCATCTCCACTTCAGAAGATTGAAACAGAAGCAATGGTTAGGGTTTTAGAAGTTGAATTTCCGGATGGAAGAAAGATATTATTGCCAAGAGCAAATGTAGAATTAATTGAGGAATAAGGAGTGTGTATGAAAAAGATGCTTATTACCTTATTTTTATTTCTTATTACAATGTCTGTTGTCTTTGCAGAAACTGACAATACTCTAATACCGGTAATTGCTGATTCATCTGATCTAATTATTGATGAATTCAATTACTGCGGTATAGAAAGTATTGAAGTTAAGGATGCTCCTAATGATGATGGCACTGCATTGTTAATAAGATGGGAAAAAATTAAGGATGTAGAGGAATTTGATGGTACATACTCATTGTACCGCATTAATGTTGAAACAGGCAAAGAAAGACGCATTAAAGAACTCATTACTAATGAGACAGAGTACACTGATCAGGGGTTGTATCGTAATATTGCCTATAAGTATTATATTGTTGCTGTAAATAATGATTTTCAGATATCAACAGTAAGAGTATATACTGAAGAAATTACTACAACACCCAATTGGTTTAAAAAGGATAAGATCATTCTTTTATTAATGATTATTGTTTATATTTTAATGATAGTACTGCTTGTTCATACAGTAAGAAAAGGAAAGAAATTATTTCTCAGGCGGCTTGCAGGTATTGATGCACTTGATGAGGCAGTGGGCAGGGCAACTGAAATGGGTAAACCCATTCTGTATATACCCGGGATATCAACAATGTCCGATATTGCAACAATTGCATCATTAAATATATTAGGTCCCGTTGCCAAAAAGGTTGCAGAATATGAATCAAGGATCATTGTTCCAAACCGTGACCCTATTGTAATGACTGTTGCAAAGGAGATTGTAAAGGAAGCATTTACTGAAGCAGGGAAGCCGGATGCTTATGATGATAATGATGTATTTTTCCTAACAGATAGTCAATTTGGTTATGCTGCAGCGGTTAATGGTATAATGGTAAGAGAAAAACCAGCAACAAACCTGCTTTTGGGAATGTTCTATGCAGAATCACTTCTTCTTGCCGAAATGGGTAATACAATTGGAGCAATACAAATAGCAGGCACAGATGCAGTAACGCAATTACCTTTCTTTATCACATCATGTGATTATACCCTAATTGGAGAGGAATTATATGCAGCAAGTGCATACCTGTCAAATGAGCCCGTACTTATGGGCAGTATTAAGGCACAGGATTATATGAAAGCAATAATAATATGTTTTATGATATTATTTTTAACTGTATTTTTAACAAATGGAATTATAAATCTATTTACAGATGCTGATATTGGATTTTTTGATGGCATAATGAATGTAATTAGATTTGTATTTAATACATAGGAGAACATATGTTTCTGAAAAAACAATTACCATTATTAGTAGCTATGTTCATGGGAACTATGATGATCATACAATTTTTTATACCGCATCCATTTTCCAAAAATGTATATAGTACCATATTGGATTGGCTGATGATTGTTACTGCTTTTACATTACTCATAGCAGTGCAGTCAACAGTACAAATGCATATAACAAAGATAAGAAGAAAGGTTACCGATTGGCAATCATCAGTTATAGTGTTGACTGCTCTTGGAATTACAGTATTTGTAGGTATATTGGGCGGTGCCTATGCTCCGACAAATATATTAATGAAGATATTTCCAAATGTTCAACCGGGTTCTGATACGCCATTAATGTATTTGTATATCTATTTTCAGACACCAATGCAGGCAACCATTTTCTCTCTTCTTGCATTTTATATGGCATCAGCGGCATTTAGAGCATTTAGGGCAAGAAGTTTTGATGCAACAATGCTTTTAATAACTGCAAGTATTGTAACAATTGGCAGGGTGCCAATTGGACAGTTTTTTTATGCAAATATGCCGGAGGTTGTTGAATGGATATTAAATTATCCCAGTATGGCGGCACAGAGAGGCATTCTTATTGGTGTTAATTTGGGTATGATTGCAACATCATTAAAGATCATTCTTGGTATTGAGAGAGGATATTTAGGAGGTGGCAAATGATGAAGATTATTAATTACCTTGACCATATTGATAAAAGATGGATATATCTTGTTCTTGCAATTGCAGTGATATTTCCATTTCTATTTCCTATTGGCTGTCCAATGAAAATAACCCCGCCTGTTTCAAATATGTATAATTATATTAATGATTCTATTCCTGAAGGCGGCGTAATGCTTGTTAGTGTGGATTATGATCCTTCAACAATGGCAGAACTGCATCCAATGGGTAAGGCACTTATAACTCATTGCTTTTCAAAAAATATAAGGGTATTTTTAATGGGTCTATATCCTCCCGGTGTGGGACTTGCTCAGGATATGATATCAAATACACTTGAAGAATGGAATAAATCAAACCCTGATAATATTAAAATATTAGGTAATGATATATCCCTTTTTGCATTTGTTCCTGGAGTTAGTGTGGTAATTCTTAAAATGGGTGAAGATATTAGAGGTACATTTAATACAGATGCCTATGGTAATGATCTTGATTCTCTGCCTATTATGGCAGGGGTTAATACATATAATGATATTGATTATATGGTTGATCTTGCAGGCAGTTCTGTTATTCTTTCATGGATCATTTATGCAAATGGCAGATACAATCAGAAAATGGGTATTGGTACAACTGCTGTTAGCATGGCAGAATATTATGCATATTTGAATTCAGGGCAGGCAAATGGTATGTTGGGCGGATTAAAGGGTGCAGCAGAATATGAAGCATTATTAATCAAGAATAATGTATCACAAGACAGAAATCAGGCATCTATTGGTATGGATGCACAATCATCGGGACATCTTACATACATTATTTTTATTATTGTTGGAAATATAATCTATTTCATAAAACGGAAAAAGGAGAAGTAATATGGCTATATCAACAAGTATCTGGATATGGATAGCAGCACTTCTTACTCTATCCATTTATTCATTTTTATACAAGGATAATCCCTTTTATAAATTTTCTGAAAAGATCTTAGTGGGTATTTCAATTGGCTATACTGTGTCAATTTATTTTCATAATACAATTATTGCAAAGGTATGGAATCCCCTTGTTCATGACCATAATTTTCTTGTTATAGTACCACTTATTCTTGGATTATTGATGTTTTCACGATTATTCAAGGGCAAGGCATATTTATCAAGAATTCCTATTGCATTTGTTGTTGGAACAGGTTGTGGTATGTCTATTCCATCATCATTTGAAAATCTATTTAAGCAGGTTCAGGGCACAATGCCTCAGGTATTTACCATTGGTAATATCATTATTCTTATAGGTGTTTTATCAACCCTAATATATTTCTTTTTCTCAGTTGAGCATAAGGGTATTATTGGCAAAGTAACAAGAGTGGGCATAACATTTATAATGATTGGCTTTGGTGCTGCTTTTGGTGCAACAATTATGGCAAGGATATCACTTTTTATTGGAAGGATACAATTCCTTTTGGGTGATTGGCTTGGAATAATTTCTTAAATAAGGAGGTGCCGTGAAACGGCATTTATTATTATTTTTATGTATGATATCTATTTCTGTATTTTCACAGGAATTAATTGATTCTACAAATGTGGCTTTAATTGATACTGCAATTACTGAAATGCAGCATAGTGGAATTGTTTTAAATGTATGTGATACTCCCAATGATGATGGTACTTCAATTACAATTAAATGGGACATTAATGATTCCTTAAAGGGATACTTAATGGATATTCATAGAATTCATGGTGAATGTGATACTGCTATTGCATTGGATATGAATCCTGAAAAGGGTATTCATACTGATAATATGGTGCATGGCGGGACAAATTATATGTATTATGCTTTATTCAAAAAGGATGATATTGTTAAGAAAACGGATAATTCATTGCCTGTAAAGGCAATTGGACAATGGTTTAATAAGGAACGATTTGATTCATTTATTGTACTTCTTCTTATTGCAGGTGCATTTGCCTGGTTTATATATTTGGCAAAAAAAGGTAAATCATTTTATATAAGAAAGATTGCGGGACTTGATGCTGTTGAAGAGGCAGTAGGGAGGTCAACTGAAATGGGTAAACCCATTATGTATCTTCTTGGAATTGGGTATGTTACTGATATTCCAACAATTGCAGGTCTTACAATCCTTGGAAGGGTTGCAAAAAAAGCAGCAGAATATGATACAAGAATAATGGTGCCTTCCTATGACCCTGTTGTAATGACAACAGCTCAGGAGGTTGTGAAGGAAGCATTTACAGAAGCAGGAAGACCCGATGCATATAGAAAGGAAGACACAATGTATATAACTCAGGATCAATTTGGATATGCCGCAGGTGTTGATGGAATGATGATGAGAGAAAAACCAGGTGCAATATTTTTACAGGGACTCTTTTTTGCAGAATCACTTATTTTGGCTGAAACAGGCTATTCTATTGGTGCTATTCAGATTGCAGGCACAACAGAAACAGCTCAATTACCTTTCTTTGTAGCTGCCTGCGATTATACACTTATTGGTGAAGAAATGATGGCTGCATCTGTTTATCTTGAAAGGGAGCCATTAATGCTGGGTTCTATTGTTGCGGAAGATCTTATTAAGATCATTATTGTTTTTGTTCTGATAATTGGATTTATTCTCGGATTATTGGGACATGGTTTTAAGATAGGATTCTTTACTGATATGTTTGAATGGCTTGTAAGGATAATTTAAGGAGGAACAATGATTAAAGGTAAAGGCATTCCATTAGCAATCAGTTTCTTAACAGGAACAATAATTATCATTGCATTCTTTATACCACATGCACCATTTGGCAGTTTTGAAGAAATATCATTAAGATGGTATTCTATTATTGCCGGCTTTACAATGCTTCTTGGTGTTGATTCATTATTACGGCTGCATACAAATAAAATTAAGAGAAAAGAAAATCATTGGGCCTATTCCATTGTTCTTCTTTTTGGGTTTTTACTAATTGTGATTGTTGGCATTATCAGTACAATTCGTTATGGCAATGCATTTTTAACCGGTTCTGGATTTATGTATATGTATGACAATATGATAATACCGCTGCAGTCAACAATGTTCTCTCTTCTTGCATTTTTCATTGCATCAGCAGCATACAGAGCATTTAGAGCAAGGAATTTTGATGCAACACTATTACTTATTACTGCAATAATTGTTATGTTTGGAAGGGTTCCAATTTCTGAAATGATATCACCGAAAATTCCTATTTTTACTGAATGGATAATGTCGGTTCCTCAAATGGCAGCCAAAAGAGGTATTATTATTGGTATTGCCCTTGGAGCAATTGGTGTTTCACTGAGAATAATTTTAGGTATTGAAAGAAGTTATCTTTCATAAGGGGCCAAAATGAATATTATAAAAAAATTAGCAAATATTGATAGAAGAATTATATTTATAGTAATTGCTATTGTAGTTATTATTCCTTTAATCTTTAAACCTAAGTTTCCTATTGTAGTTAGCGAACCGGTACAAAAGGCTTATGATGCAGTTAATAATTTACCAGAGGGTGCCAATGTGATGATATCCATTGATTATGATGCAGCATCTATGCCTGAACTTCAGCCATATCTTGAAGCACTATTAAGTCATTGTTTTATGAAAGATTTTCATCCTATTTTAATTGTTCAATGGCAATTAGGGGCTCCGCTTGGTACACAGGCATTAGAAAAGATTGCTGCGGAATATAATAAGGAATATGGTATTGATTATATAAATCTTGGATATAGACCTGGTTATGTTGCACAAATGGTGGGTATTGGAAGAGAGATAAGAACATATTTTAATTCCGATTATAAAGGTGATCTAATAGAAAAGTATCCTGTAATGAACAATATTCATAATTATGATGATATTGATCTACTTATAGGACTTGAAGCAGGTGCTACAGGTCAGGTATGGGTTCAGTATGCAGGAGCAAGATTTGACCAGCGCATTGTATTAGCTCTTACTGCGGTCTCAGCACCCGATGCATATTTCTTTTTTCAATCAGGACAAATTGAAGGGCTTGTAGGGGGTATGAAAGGTGCAGCGGAATATGAAATACTTGTAGATAAACCGGATATGGCTGTTGCAGGAATGGCAGCACAGTCGTTTGCACATATGCTTATAATACTATTTATAGTTTTTGGTAATATTGCCTATTTTGTTGATAAGAGAAAAAAGAACAAAGCAAAGGGAGGCATAAAATGATAACTATTGGTATTTGGATAGCAGCAGGATTAACACTGTGTATATATTCATTTCTTTATAAAGATAATCCATTCTATAAATTTGCAGAATCATTTTATGTTGGAATCTCGGCAGGATATTGGCTTATATATACCTATGCTTATGTTATTCAGCCAATGCTGATTGAACCCATACGAAATCGGGGAGAATTTGTTTTGTTAATTCCGGCATTTTTTGGACTTATTATGTTATCAAGATGGGTTCCCAAAATTGCATGGCTTTCAAGATGGTCAATTGCTTTTATGGTAGGTATAGGAGCAGGATTGGGAGTTACAGGATATATTCAGGGTTTTTTGATTCCCCAGATACAGGCAACAATACTGCCTATAACAGGATTCAATATAACATCATTAAATAATCTAATCATTATTGTTGGTGTTATTACAACACTTCTATATTTCTATTTTTCCAAAGAGCATAAAGGTATACTTGGATGGACATCTAGAATTGGAATAACATTTATAATGATTGCTTTTGGAGCATCATTTGGATATACAGTAATGGCTAGAATATCGCTGCTTATTGGAAGATTCTACTTTTTAATTTATGATTGGATAATACCAATATTTGGTTAATATTAATGAAAGCATATTATATGAAGTTTATGGATCTAAATGTTTTTGAGAATATGGCTCTTGATGAATATTTATATATTCATATTGAAGAGCCAATATTCAGATTTTATGTATTTAAAGAACCATCCATAACAATTGGATACAATCAAAGATATATAAGGAGCTGTAATACTGAATTTGTTGAGAATGAAAATATTCCTATTACAAGAAGAATAACAGGTGGTAGAACAGTGCTTCATAGCGGTGATCTGACCTATTCCTTTTCATCAACATATAATGCATTTAAGAACATTTTAATTAATAATAGTAATAATCTTACTAAGAGGTATAGATTACTGTCGGATGCATTTGTACATGGATTCAAATATGCAGGAATAGATGTTGAGGTTAATTCAAATAAAACTGATACTCCATATACGGAGAATTGTTTTAGTTCAACATCATTATATGAGATCACATTAAATGGAGAAAAAATACTTGGCAGTGCACAGACATTCCTAAAAGACAGATTTATGCAGCAGGGAACAATATTAGTGAATAATTATAGTGAAAACCTTGATAATGTTTTTTCAGCGAAAATGCATATAAGCAATATTGAAAATATTAACAAAATAGTGTATAATATAAAGGTCTTAAGTGAAAATTTTTATAAATCATTCTTTAACTTTCTAAGTTATGATTGGGAAGAATTGTCATTTAAGTTAGATAATGCTGAGTATAGAAAAATGGTAGATAAATATTGTGATGAACAATGGGTAAAGAGGAGATAACATGGACCTATCGGCAAATCTGGAAGTATTTAGTCCTTTAGAGATCATTAATTTGGTTTCATCTTCTAAAAGGACAGGTGCTTTATATCTGGATATTGCAGGTGAAAATTCTGAAATATATTTTGAAGAGGGTATTCCTGTACATGCAGAATTTAAGGGTCTTATAGGAATAGAAGCAATATATAATGTTGCTATTGAAAAGAAAGGCAGTTTACAGTATAAAGACAAAATTGCAATTAAGGAACACACAATTAAGAAAAATGAGACATTAGAATTAATTCATAATATTGAAAAAAGAAGAATTGAATTTGATGATCTTTTGACAAAGTTACCTCCATTTACTGCAATATTAGAAAAACGAGCTGATGGTGTACAGGATAATGTGGCATTAAGAAAATCCGATTGGACAATGATCCGTTTAATAGATGGTAAACGAGATATAAATAAATTGATACATGATTCGAATCTGCCAATTTTAGTGGTTTGTCAGACATTAGAGTGGCTTATTGAAAAGGGTTTGCTGTTTGATAAGTCAAAATCAGAAAGATTAAGACAGAATTTTGAAAAAATGCTTAATAATATAATGGATGTTTATAGTGTTAAAGGAACAAATACAAATGAGTGGTTTTCCTATATAATTAGTTCTCTTAATTTAGAGGGCTTTGAAACAATCTCAGGTATGATAAAATTAAATAATGAAAAGATTGATTCTGATGAATCAATTACAAAAATATTAACAGAAGAATATTATTCAAAAACAAAAGATATGCTTTATAAAAAGTCCAATGAAAGAGCAAATGAGGAATTGGGTAAAATGCTTGCAAAAAAGAAGCATAAAGAATTATTGTCAAGAGAAGAGAGGTAATAGATGGAATTTGTTAAAATAGCTGAAAATCTTAAAAAGGAGTTTCCAGTAAAATCTGCTGTTCTTCTAAATAAGGAAGATGGAGATGTGATGGAAACATGGGGAAATAAAAATCAACTTCTTAATGATGCGGGTGCTTTTCTCGGCTCAGCAGGAGAAATCATATTTAAAAAACTTTCATTAACTAATATGAAATTAATTAGTATTAAATCAAAAGATAATATTATAATCTTTAATAGAGAAAATGACTTTTTGGCATTTATTTTTTCTGAGGAACAAGATGAACAGAATTTTTATAATAAATTCCTTGAATTAACAAAAGAGGTTGTTATTCCCAAGGATGAGCCATCCGAAGTACCAGATGAGATTGCAGCCGGATCGGACATGGGAGACTTACTTAATGCTGCTAATGCAATTGAAGATGAAGATAAATTATCCGAAATAGAAAGAAAATTGTTCAATGCTAAAATAGCACAAATTAATTTTCTGATCAATGAATTTGCTATTGGCGGAGAAAAAACAAAATGGGTCAATGTAGTTAAAGAGGGTATAAGGAATATGGAAAAGATCACACTTGCTCTTGATATTGCAGATGATATCAAATTGAAAAGTACAGTTCCAGTGGCTATAAGTAAAGAAGATATCCAAAAGGACTCCAAAGAAATAATTGATACATTGTGTAAACTTGCAGTAAAAGAATTCGGAGCAAAGGATGCAAAGCAGAAAGTCCAGAATGTAATTTTAAAACTCAATAAGAGGTAGGTTAGTAATGGGAGAAAATCTTGATAAATTGAGAGAACAATACTCTGCTGATTATGTTTTTTGTAATTCTGGTGAAATAGTTGAAAAAAGCGGTGATATTAAGGCAGATAATGATGCAATAAAAAAATCAGTAGTTGTATTAAAACAATCTTTGGAGACAGCTGAAATACAAGATATTGAGAATATTGCTTTTTATACAGAAAATCAAAAGATCACTTTTGTATTTAATGATAATGATATATATGGAATTTTAACACAGAACAGTGTAAAAGGGATTGTCATTAAAGGAGCAAAATCGCAGGGAAAACGTGATAAAGGTAAGTTAAAGATAAAAGAAAGAAAGAAAATTGCAGTAAAGGGTGGTTTTGTTCGGGAAAAGGATGAAATAAAAAAAGAGCAGAAAATAGAAGAAAAACCATCAGCAGAGAAAGCCGCGAAAAATTATAAACTGGATGTAGGGATAATTGATACAGTAAAATCAATAGCAAAAGAGTATTTGGAGGACTTCACAGATGATATTGTGAATAATATGGTTAGGGAATCTAAAATAGATGTTAAGAATTTAACAAATAAAGCAGTGGAACTATTTATTAAGAAATTATCTAAATCATCATCATTAATAATAGGTCCATCGCATGCGAAAGAAATGATAGAAAAAATTAATGTAAAAATAACCGAGTGAATGGAGGAAGTATGATGAAATTAATAATACTTTCACAAATTGTTAATCAAACCGGTATTCCACAATATGTTCTTAATTGGAAAATGATATCGGCAATGTTAACAGTTGCAGGAGCAATAATCCTTTGGCTTGCACTTGTATTTATTGGGATTATAGCGAAAAGATATGAACAGGTTCTGATGAAAAAAACAAATTGGCAGTTTATAATGATTGCACCATCTGGGATTCTTCTCTATGCAATTATTCAGGCATACAGTCTTATGGTGATCGGCAATCTGAAAATGACAGATATGCAAACATGGATAAGCTATGGATTCTTTGTTTTATCAGGGCTGCTATCCCTAATAGGCTCATATAAATTTTACAATGTTGTGAAACCTCATAAAGGGGGTTCCAAATGAGAATTCTATTTACAGCTGAAATTCTTTTAACAATTGGAATTATTCTTTTTGCAGCATCATTGTTTTTCTCTGGTTTAATTATTAAGAGATTGCTTAAAATGATCAGACGAAAAGGTATTTGGATCCTATTAATGATTGGAACTCTATTTATGTTGATTGGATCAATAGTACACATCATCAAATTGACAGTATATTTTCCAGCTCTTGCAGCAAGTACACCATATGATCTATTGCCTTTAATTGCGAAAACAATGCAGGTAGGTACATTAGAAGCATGTATGATCCTTCTTGCTGGAATTTTTGCTATAGTTGCATCTTTGATTTATTTCCGTTGGACAAGCACTTAATATGTATTGACATTTATGTCCTATTTGAATATAATATCAAGTGTTAAATTGACAAAATAAGACATTAATAATCTAAAACAGGAGGAAAATGTGTTAGATTTTTTCCAAAGAGGTGGCTGGACAATGTGGTTCCTGCTAGCAACAGCTCTAATTTCTGTTGTATTTATTATTGAGAGAATAATTACATTCCTAATAATGAATAAAAGTCCGCAAAAATTTATTGAAAAGCTTCAAAATGTTATTGAAGCAGAAGGGGTTGAACATGCAGTTGAATATTGTTCTAAAAACCCAAGTCCTGTAGGAAGAATAATGGAAGCAGTGCTTACGGAATTTCAATATATTGGGAAAAACAAGGATCTTCTTGAAGAAGCAATTGCAAAAACAGGAGTTAAGGAACTTGCCTTTCTTGATAGAGGAATGGCACCACTGGCAGCCGTAACTCAGCTTGCACCTATGTTAGGATTCCTAGGCACAGTCTCAGGAATGGTAGCAGCATTTGATTCAATTGCCTTAGCTGGTACAGTAGAACCCAAACTTGTAGCAAGTGGTATATCACAGGCACTTATAACTACTATGACAGGTCTTTCAATAGCAATCCCTACATCAGCAGCACATGTTGTATTTAGTGAAGTGATTAATAATTACACCAGAGCAATGGAAGATGCATCAAATAGAATTGTTGATCTACTTTTACAGATGGAAGTTGTTGAAGAATAGAAATTTGGAGTAATAAAATGATGTTTAAAAAGAAAAGAAAATTTAGTGTTGACATTCCCACTGCATCTATGGGAGATATTGTATTTCTTCTTCTCATCTTTTTTATGGTAACAACCGTATTTAACAATGAAATGGGACTTCAGATTGTTCTGCCTGAAGATTCGAAAGAAGAGATCAAGGTTAAAAGTGAAACAATAGTCAAAGTTCGTATTGATAAATTTGGCAATGTAAAAATATCATATTTTGCTGATGGCACTGAAATTACTGAACCTGTAGAGTGGAGAAATGTATCCGATAAAACAATAGAAATACTGGAAATGGATATTGAGGAAAAATTGATTTTCTCTATTATACCAACACGACTTGCCAAATACGAATACATGATAAGGGTGTTTGACCAATTGAAAATTGCTTTTGAAAAAACCGGAAGAACAGAAAGAATATCTCTGTCTCCTGCAGAAGATGATGAAGATTAGGAGTAGCAATGAAATTTGAAAGAATAGAAAAAGAAAAAGCAGAAATAAATACAGCGTCTGTATCTGATATTGTATTTTTGCTTCTTATATTTTTTATGGTCTCAACTGTGTTTAAAGCAGAACAGGGGCTTAAAGTTGAACTGCCTGAGGCAATGGCTGCAAAGAAAATATCAATCAAGCATATTGCACATATCTGGGTTGGATATAAAGGTGATAATGGTGTTGTTAGTATTGATGACAGGATTGTTCCTATTGGAAAGGTTAAGGATATTATGCAGCTTAAAAAGCGAATTAATCCTAATGTAATTGTTTCTATAATGGCAGATAAAGATACGCCATACTGGATATCCAATGATATTTTCGGTCAATTAATTAAAGCTAATACTTTACGAGTTTCATTGGCAGCTCGAGTAATTAGTGATATAAAATAGAGGTGAATTATGGAAAAGACAAATAATGTGAAGAAAAAGTATCCGACATTATTAAAAACATCTATATTATCAACATTAATTCTGTTTATTATCCTATTTCAGGTTGTACCGAGATTTAATCCTAATCCTTATAGGATGAGAGCTAAAACATCTGAAACAATTATGGAGAAATTACCAGATGAAATGTTGAATCAGCCAAAGGAACCCAAAAACATTGAGAAACCAAAATTACCAAAGAAGATCAAGGAAACAACAGATGATTCTGAAATCACTGAAGATATTGAATTTGAAACAACCTTTGAAGATCCATCTCTTACTGAACATAAAGGAGAGATCTATAGAATTTATGAAAATGCACCAAAGGTGTTAGTTAAGCTTGATCCTAAATATCCTGATGCAGCAAGACAATTGGGAATTGAAGGAACGGTATTTCTTGAATTGGTTGTTGAAAAAGATGGTTCCGTTTCTCTTGTAAAAGTGATTAAAAGTGTACATCCTCTGCTTGATGCGTCAGCAGTGAATGCCGCATATCAAATGACTTTTACACCAGCAATGTCAAGAGATATTGCAGTAAGAGCATATGTAACATTTCCTGTGAATTTTTCCCTAAGAAACTAAAATAGAATTAAAATAAAGAATAAAAAAAACAGGCATTTTTTAAATGCCTGTTTTTTTTATTTTAAAATGCTTAAATATTATGATAGTAATTTAGCTAACTGAGATTTCTTTCTTGCTGCTTTATTCTTCTTTAAAACATGAGCTGCACATGCCTTATCAATGATCTTATAACCATTTTTCAACATTTCAGTTTTTTTATCATTGTTCTCTACTGTTTCTACTGCTTTAAAAAGATTCTTTATTTTTGTTTTATGTCCCTTGTTGCGTTTTCTTTTCAATTCATTTTTTATCACTGTTTTTTTAAATGATTTATGATTAGGCAATTAAACCTCCTTAAGTGTTCATTAAGTTTATTATATTATACAAATTATCAATAAAGTCAAGTAGTATTTATAAGAATGTGTTGTTACCAATAAAGAATGTCCCCTTAAATTACTATTAATAATAACACATTCCTCAAATTATTCGGAGTATGCCTTTTGGTGATATATAGTAATGCCTACCTTTGCTCCGTCACACAAGTAAAGGTTTATTCTGAGTAATTCGAGGAATAAATTGAACAGGAGTAATTCGAGGAATAAATTGAACAGGAGTAATTCGAGGAATATGTTACAAAGAACCTTTATTTCTTCCTGGCATGCTACCTCACACAAACAATAAGAGGAGCTGCTGCGAGTATAGTAGATTCAATTGTATCACAGATGCTCTCCTTATTGTTTGTCTTCGTCCGCTTCTGTTAAGAGTAATCCAATAGCAGATTTATATTCTGAATAATTTGAAGAATATATTGCTCCTCTTTCTTGACCTGCCTTGAGTAAGTCGAAGGGTCCTCCTCCGCTATTAGCATTCTTATGTGCAATAGAGGGGACATTTTTTTATGGTAATAACAGTAGTATTCATTAGAAATGTTTAAATGATTTTTATTCATTAATACATTGACTATTAATTAAGCTCCTATATAATAAATTAAAAAGGAGAATAATGGATAATATTTTTGTAACTGGCGGAGCTGGCTTCATTGGAAGCAGTTTTGTAAGAAATGCTGTAAAAAGGGATTTAAAGATCATTAATTTAGATATTCTTAATTATGCAGGTAATCTTAAAAATCTCAATGATATTGAGGATAAAAAGAATTATGTATTTATAAAAGGTGATATTTGTGATGAAGGTTTAGTTGAAAGTATTTTTAAGAAATATAAAATAAGCATTGTAGTGAACTTCGCTGCTGAGTCACATGTTGATAGATCTATAATGGGAAGTAATGGTTTTATAAAAACAAATATATTGGGTACAGGGATATTAATGGATATTGCAAGAAAATATAATATTGATAGATTTTTACAGATATCAACTGATGAAGTATATGGGGATCTTGAAAATGAATTAGCAGAAAGATTTACTGAAAAGTCACAGATATATCCATCTAATCCTTATGCTGCATCTAAGGCAGGAGCTGATATGCTGGTAGGATCGTACTATAGAACGCATAAGTTTCCTGCAATTATTTCAAGATGTTCAAATAACTTCGGACCATATCAATTCCCTGAGAAATTTATTCCTCTTATAATATACAGAGCATTGAAAAACAAATCTATACCTCTATATGGAGATGGATTAAATATAAGGGATTGGATATTTGTAGAGGATCATGTTGAAGCATTATTTAGTATTATTGAAAATGGGAAGATTGGTGAGATCTATAATATTGGTTCAGAAAATGAAATTAGGAATATTGATATATTAAAAATGATTTTGAAAATTATGAATAAAAATGAATCTTTAATAGAGTATGTGAAAGATAGAAAGGGACATGACAGAAGATATGGAATAGACCCATCAAAAATAAGAAAGGAATTGAATTTTGAATCAAAACATATATTTGAAATAGCAATAGAAAAAACCATTCAGTGGTATAAGGACAATATAAAATGGGCAGAGGAATGCATTGATGGCAGTTATAGGGATTATTATAATAATAATTATAAAATGAAGGAATAGCAGTATGAAAACAAAAGGTATAATACTAGCAGGTGGAGCAGGAAGTAGAATGTTTCCGGTGTCAACAATATATTCAAAACAATTAATTATGGTATATGACAAACCCATGATCTATTATCCTCTATCAACATTAATGCTTGGTGGAATAAAGGATATTCTCATTATTACTAATTCAATAACAATACCATTTTTAAAGAAACTTTTAAAAGATGGCACACATCTTGGTATAAAAATATCCTATGAGATCCAAGATAAACCCGAGGGTATTGCTCAATCATTGATAATAGGAAGTGAATTTATTGATAATGAACAAATTGTATTAATTTTAGGAGATAATATATTTTATGGTTCATATGATTTTCTGAGAAATGCTATAAAAAATAATAAAGGAGCAACAATATTTGGTTATTATGTATCAAATCCGGAAAGATATGGAGTTATTCAATTTGAAAATAACAAAACGATTAGTATAATTGAAAAGCCCAAAGTATCTAAATCGCATTATGCAGTTCCCGGATTATATATTTATGATGAAACATGTTCAAGGGTTGCATCGGAACTTAAACCTTCAGACAGGGGTGAATTTGAGATTACAGATGTAAATAATGTATATTTGAAACAGAATAGATTAAATGTAATAAAATTAGGGCGGGGATTTGCATGGCTTGACACAGGTACCCCTTCATCACTTATGGATGCCAGTAACTTTATTGAAACAATGGAAAAACGGCAATCATTAAAAATTGGCTGCATTGAAGAAATTGCATATAATATGAAATATATTGATAAAAATTCCTTGAAGTCACTTATTAAATCATACCCAACCTGCTCATACAAAAATTACATAGAAAAACTATTAATGTAATGTATCAGATTAATCTCAAAAAAATTGAGATTAGAAATATTCATTGACTTTATTAAACATAATTATTACAATAATAATACTATATTTTTAATATAGCAAAGGAGTCAGGAGAATGATAAAAGAAAAGAAAAAATATTTTATTAACGCATTGAAACACCGAGCAGATATATATAGATTTATAGGAAAATATGATAATTCAATAGATGATTATAAAAAAATAATAACATTATGTAAAAAAAATGAAAATCATAATCAATTCATGATTGCAGAAATGATGATATTGATGGCTAATACAATTTTAATGGCAGAAAGGGATTATAAAACATGCAAAGAAATAATTGAAAAAGCCCTTAAAAAAATTAATGAGAAAAGGAATCCGGAATTTTTTGCTGATGGTCTTGGAAATCTTGGGCAGCTTTCATCTCAAAAAGGTGATTATGAGATTGCATTAAAATATTTTAGAAGAACAATGAGTATATACAAAAAAATAAAAAATGAGCATGGTATTAGTATGACATTAAATAATATTGGAACTACATATTGGCATAAGGGTGAATTGGATAGAGCATTAATAAATTTGAAGAAATCCCTTAAAATATCAGAAAAATTGGGTCAAAAAAATGATGTTGGAATTGTATATTCTAATATGGGAGTAATTTATAGAAATAAGGGTGAATTGAAAAAGGCATTAAAATATCATAATAAACAACTTTCAATAGCAAAGGAATTGGGATATAAAAGGGGAATTGGAATAGCCTCAGGAAATATTGGTATTGTTTATGATGATAGAGGGGAGATTGACATTGCCCTTAAATATTATAAAAAGCATCTTTCTATATCAGAGGAATTAGGGGATAGGCAGGGGATTGGTATGGCATCTGCTAATATTGGAGTTGCATATTATAGTAAGGATGAATTTGAGATTGCTTTGAATTATATTAAAAAATATCTACTTATAGCTGAAGAAATGGATTATAAGCTTGGAATTGGATTAGCATGTAGTAATATTGGAGAACTCTATATTTATCTTGGTAAATATCATAAAGCAAATATGTATCTTGAAAGAGCAAAACTTATCCTAACAGAAAATGACAATAAAATAATTTTAACTGGGGTTTATACAAATCTATCTGAACTGAATTATGTTCAGAAAAATTACAAAAAATCATTAATATTTGCTAAACAGGCATATTCTTTTGTGAAAAAAACTAATGAGAAAGAGGATGAAATTCGCACTTTGAGAGCAATGGGAAAAGCATTGTATAAGAATACAGTTACAAGTATGAAGAAAGATATGAAGAATATAAGGAAGGCAATATCATATTTAAAAAGATCAGCTTCTATTGCTAAAAAAACAGGAAGAAATATTGAACTTGCAAAATCACTTTATGAACTTGCAAACATTCTTTTGCATGAAAATGAATTAATGGAAGGAAAAAGTCATTTGAAACAGGCAAGGAAAATATTTAAAAAAAGTGGGTCAATAGTATGGCTTGAAAGGATAGAAAAATTATTTTCAAAAAAAATGGTGCAACAACGTGGCTAATAGAAGTGGAAAAACTTGAAAAGAAAATACCCACAAGTAAATAAATAGCGTTACATACTGGGGACGGGGTGTGTTTTTATGTTTTTTTAAAAGTAATATCTTGCTGTAAATTTGGAAATTAAGAATTGTATGGAAATAGTATTTAAAAAATTGTAACAGCTGAAACCTGCATGAATAAAGAGTTTGATTTTTTGAAATCTTAGAATTTAGAATTCATATATAATTCAATATTTTTTGAATTGCAAGAAAAAAAAACATAAAAACACACCCCGTCCCCAGTAAGTGGTGATATAAGTGTGTATTGGGAGGATGATGTTTGAATAAATGTATTGCTGGGTGAGGAGTGGTAAGAGGGTGTATATATGATTCATCATGATTATACTATATTGATTTATGGTTCTAATTGTTTATAATGAAATTCAATCAAATCAATAATGGAGATTTATGAAGTTTTTTATTGCTACATATGGATGTCAGATGAACAAATATGATTCAAATGTGATAAGGGATTATATGGGTATGAGAGATCACACTGAATCATATACAATTGATGATGCAGATATCATTTTTGTCAATGGATGTTCTGTAAGAGAACATGCAGAAAAAAGGGCAATTGGATTTGTTAATTCAATGAAATCCCAGATAAAGAAAAATGCCCGTATATATATAATTGGTTGTCTTGCTACTGCATTAAAGGAGTATCCTAAGCATATTAATGGGCTTATTGGTACTACACATTATGATAGGATATCAGACATTATAAATATGAATGGATTTGTTGATATGCGTGATACTGAGGGTGAAGGGAATTACACAAATGCACGAATAAGAAATAATGTTAGTTTATTTATTTCTATAATGAAGGGATGTAACAATTTTTGTTCTTATTGTATAGTCCCTTATCTTAGGGGAAAAGAAATCTCATTTTCACCTGATAGCATATTTAAACAGATTGAAAGTAGTATAAATACAAAAACAGGGGAGATACTTCTCTTGGGACAGAATGTTAATTCCTATAATTACAGAGGAAAGAGATTTCCTGAATTGTTAATAGAAATAGCAAATATATTCAAAAATTATCGTATAAGATTTCTTACATCACATCCAAAGGATTTCAATGAATTACTGATCAGGATAATTGCTGATAAAGAAAACATTATGAATAGTGTACATTTACCATTTCAGAGTGGTTCGGATAAGATCCTTAAAATGATGCATAGAGGTTACTTACAAACAGATTATCTGAAGAAGATCAATATGCTTAAACAAATAATTAAAGATGTAGCAATAACAACAGATGTTATGACAGGATTTCCTTTTGAAACGGAGCATGACTTTAATGAAACAATGAAGGTAATTTTGGAAGTAAGATTTGATGATGCATTTATGTATAAATTTTCAAAGCGAAATTATTCACTTGCCGGATTTATGAATGATGCTGATGAGAATATAAAATTAAGACGATTAAAACACTTGATTAAAATTCAAAATTCCATTAAAATAGAGAAAATGGCAACATTAAAAGGAAAAACAGTAAAAGTTCTTATTGAGAGAAAGAGTAAGAAATCAGAGAATGATTGTATTGGTCGGGATGAAGGTGATAGAATGATAGTTATAAAAGGACTTTTTGATATAGGCACTGTTATAAAAGCAGAGGTGATTGAAATAAAAGGCAATACACCTATTGCTATAAAAAAGGAGGAATAATGTATCTTGTTAATATTCTTATTTCCGCAATTATTATAATATTAGGAATTGTTGTTGGAACACAGAATGGTGGTACTATTATTGATGTAAGATTACTTGGGTGGACATTTGAGAATATGTCACTTAGTTTACTTATGCTTGAATGCATATTAGTTGGAATGATTGTAATAATGCTAATTGCGATTTTCTATGAAATTAAGCAGAGAGCAAAAATATATAAATTACAAAAACACATACAGAGATTAGAAACTGAATTGAAAGAAGTGAGAAAACTGATTGCTGATAATGTTGATAATAGTATTGAAGATGAAAAACCGGAATCTGTTGAAGAAGAAGATTCAAAGTAATTATGGAGTAGAAAATGAATATAATGTCATATATTCTTTTTGCAGTAGCATTAATTGAATTAATATTTATTATTATACTATTAATAAAAAAGGAAAGGCGACTTAATAAGACCATTGATGATTATGTTATCAAAATTCTTGCAAATGAGAAAATTAATCCTAATGATGTTGATAAAAAAATAACTGGAGATGATGATAATACATTTATTTATATTGTTAAATCATTTGCATTTCATAATCAGGGAGAATACCAGAAATGCATCAATCTATTATTAACATTATTAGCAAAGAAAAATATAAAGAGAGCATATATAAATACAGTACATTTTCTTACTGCATTATGTTATCAGAAAATGAAAAAATACAGTGATGCAAAAAAGCATATTTCATCTGTAAAAATGAATTATTTTTCAATTGAACCTGTTCATATAAGAACACTAAAATCGGAAATTGAGGTATATGCAGGTAATATCAATGCTGTGAAAGATATTATTGATAATAGACCACCTTTACGTGCAGTAGAAATAATGAAAAGAGCATATAAGGAATCAGATAATGAGGATATTATAATTGCGGCACTTGGGAAGGGTCTGGATGATGAAAAGCTTTTAACTGTTTTACTAAAAAAATGCTTGGAGTATAAACAGGAAAGAGTAGAAGAAATTATTTTCAAAAAAGTAAAAAATCCTAACTTTAATGAAAAACATATAAAAACGATTATTAAATGGATAAAGCAGTGTGAAGAACCAGAAAAAATACTGACAATGATTGATAAATCAAATCTCAATAATTATATTAAAAAAGCATTAAAAATATTTACAATAAATATATCAGGTGAGGATGAAATAAATATTAAGGTTTTAATTGAAGATATAAGAAAAAATGATAATGAACTTGTTAAGGAAAACCCTCAAATAATTATTCAAGTACTTTTAGAAACAGGATATTACAAGTATGTACAACTATTTATCAAGTAAATATTTAACAATTTTAATTTTAATTATTTCAGTATTAGCAATTTTTGGTGATTATAATAAAAAATATAAAGAAAATGATTTTGAGTATTTTAGAAATAAATATAATGAAGCAGTAAATAATAAAAAGATAAATGATTCATTGCTATTCTATACTGCAGAATTATCTCATGATATTCTCAATTCAATTACTCTATATACAAAAATTATTAATTCATACTCGTCTTCACCTTTTTACTCTAAATCATTATACCGTTTATCCAAATACTATTTTATAATTAATGATACAATAAAGGCAAAAGATATTGTTAAGCGGCTTATTTATGCTAATGACGGCACTTACTCACCATTTGGATATATTACATTTATTGCATTTTATGAGAGAAATGGTAATTTTGAATTAACAAAGAAATTAATTGCTGAATTTGCGGAAAAATATTCACAGTATCCATTTTTAAAATATTATAAGATTGAAAATCAGGAACATACAATTATTGATGCATCATTCTATTCTGTTCAAATAGGAGCATTTATGAAAAAGGATAATGCTGATAAAATGAGAGATGAATTTATTAAGAAAGGATATGAAGCATTTGTAATTACAAAAGACAATATGTATAAAGTAATGGTAGGGAAATTTGAGGATGCAATTAAAGCAGCATCATATTCATCTGTACTCCAAAAATCAGAAGGAATAAGCGTTTGGACTGTTAAGGTGGAGTAATGTCTCACAAAACCCCGTTAATGAAACAGTATAGTGAAATAAAAAATGATTATACTGACGCATTATTGCTTTTTAGAATGGGTGATTTTTATGAAACATTTTATGATGATGCTAAAATTGTATCTGCCTATTTAGGAATTACTCTTACTGCAAGGCATTATAAAGATGAAACAATACCAATGGCGGGATTTCCTGTAAAAAGTGCAGATATGTATATTTCGCGACTTGTATCAAGCGGAAGAAAAATTGCAGTTTGTGAACAATTAGAAGCACCAAATAAAAATATTAAACTTGTGAAAAGGGGTGTGGTAGAGGTTTTAACACCCGGAACATTAATGAGGGAATCCCTTTTAAATGATAAAGAAAATAATTATATTGCAGCATGTATAAGTAGTGAAAATCATTATATTGCTTTAAGTGATATTACAACAGGGGAATTCAGGGTTATTAAATTTGATACAAAAGAAAATCTGAAGGATTTTTTAAGAAAAACAAAAGTAAGTGAAATTCTTGAAAAAGAATCATCTCCCATTACTGAATCAAGCAATGTACATCTAATGAATGATTTCAATTATTCATTTAATGATAATGAAAGAACAGTGAAAAGACATTTCAATATTACCGCCCTTGATGGTATTGGTCTTATTGATAATGAATCAGTTATTGTTGCTGGTGTTCTTCTAAATTATATTAATGAGAATTTAAAAAACAGTGCAGTACAGATCACCTGTATAAAATTTGAAAATAATGCTGATTATATGTATATAGATGAACAAACATTAAGAAATTTGGAGATATTCAGCAGAATAAATGGTGAGCAGGAGAATTCATTTCTTGATATTATTGATAAGACATCTACACCTATGGGAGCCCGTTATTTAAGATATATGCTCTATCATCCATATATAGAAACACAAAAAATAAATAGTCGTTTAAATGAAGTAGAGATGCTATTAAATAATTCCAATATATTCAGATATTTAAAAAATGAGATACGCAGTATTGGAGATATTGAACGAATTGCAATAAGAATAAAAACAGGTAAAGCAAGTTATCGGGATGTGATACTTTTAGAACAGGCATTATCACGGATACCATTAATAAGAAATCATCTTAAAAATATCAAAATAGAATCATATAATGAAAAACTTAATGATCTACCTGATATATCAAAACTGATAAATAGTGCATTGGATAAGAATAAAATTCTTAATGGAAAAAAGGAAAGGATTATAAAAAGTGGATATAATAATGATTATGATAATATAATTGATATATCAAAAAATGCTGTTTCAAGAATAAGGGAAATGGAAAATGAAGAAAAAACCAAAACAGGAATTAGCACTCTGAGGATCAGTTTTAATAATATTGCAGGCTACTATATTGAGATTAGTAATCTGAAGAAGGATAAGGTACCGCCGGAATATATATGGAAGCAATCATTAAAAAATTCCACAAGATATACAACTGCTGAATTGAGAGAATATGAAGAGGCAGTATTACACTCAGATGAGAATCTGAATAAATTGGAGAATGAGTTATTTACTAAGATACTTGAAAGAATTGCGGAAAATTTTGATGAACTAAAAGATAATGCATTTGCTATTTCATCAATAGATCTATCATTAAGCTATGGAGAAATGGCATCTCAATATAATTACATTAGACCGATTGTTAATGAAGGAAAAGATATTCATATTGAAAAGGGACGACATCCTGTTGTTGAAGCAGTTGAAGGTAGAGGTAAATTTATTCCCAATTCATTGAAAACGGATTTAGAGACACAGATTATTCTATTAACAGGACCAAATATGTCAGGAAAATCAACATATCTAAGACAAAATGCCTTAATAATTTATATGACCCATCTTGGAATGTATGTGCCTGCTGAATATGCCAATATACCGCTTACGGATAGAATATTTACGCGCATAGGTGCATCTGATGATCTTTCAAGGGGTGTTTCAACATTTATGGCTGAAATGCTTGAAAGTGCGAATATTATTAATAATATGACCAATAGAAGTTTTATTATACTTGATGAGATCGGTAGAGGAACATCCACATTTGACGGATTATCCATTGCATGGGCTATTGTAGAGTATCTTCATGATTGTCCCGAAATGCCCAATATACTTTTTGCAACACATTATCATGAATTAACAGAATTATCATTGAAATTGAAGCGTTTGAAAAATTATACAACAAGGGTAAAAAGGGTTAAAAACAGGGTTATTTATTTAAAAAGGATCATTGAAGGTAAAAGTGATGACAGCTATGGTCTGGAAGTAGCACGAATGGCAGGTTTTCCTGAATCAATCATTAATAATGGTTACTCAATATTGGCTCTTTTAAAGGAAAATGAAGAAAATATTAGAGAAAAGATTAGGGATATTGAGCAGCTAAAACTATTTAATAACAGCGAATTAAAGAATAACTGGAAATCTGAGATCATCAAATCATTAAATGAAATAGATATAAATAGAACTTCGCCTGTAGAGGCATTATTGATCCTTGAAACATTAAAAAACAAGGTAGAGGAGAAGTGAAATGAATATTATTTTTCTAATATTTATAACATTATCTTTTACAGAAATGCATACAGGTAATAATCTATATATTGAGAAAGGATCTGAAAGAATTTTTACAGTAGAAACAAACTATAACTTAGATGAAATTGAAATAAGTATCAAATCAGGTAAATTTATTTATACGGAAAATCTTGTAAAAAAAGGCGATACACTATTTATGATGAATCGCAAGATAGGATATGGAATGTTTTCTGCTTCTGCTCTTTATGACCCTCCAAGACCAAGAATTATTTTTCCTGTAATTAATCAGGATACTTTACATTATAATGGAATAGAAAGTATAACCGGTCTAAAAAGAAAAGTTGAATCATATGTGTTTTCAATAAGTGATAGTAATGATAACAGTATTATTAAAAATATTACTATAAGAGGTGAAGAGACAGATGAATATGAAATTCATATTGATTCTACCGGCTTTATTAAATACATTGTAATGGAATTACCTATATTTTCTTTCTTCTATAAATTTGTCGGGTTTAAAAATAACAAATTGGAATTCATACCTTATGAAGAGTATTGATGATAATGTAAGGTATCTAAGAGGTGTAGGTCCCCAAAGATATAATCTTTTTAAAAAGCTTGGTATTGAAACAATAGAGGACTTGCTTTTTTATCCACCTTTCAAATATTTAAATAGAGAAATAAATAATGATGAGATCATTCCTGATAAATTTAATACAATCCTTGCTGATATTGTTGAAACAGGTGAGACCTATACAAGAAAGCGAATGTATATATTCAGTGCACTTGTTAAATCAGGGAATCAGTATATGTATGCAAAATGGTTTAATAATAAATATGTAAAAAATACAATTATTACAGGGGAGAAAGTAATTTTAAGTGGTAAGGTAAATAGAGGCAGGGGTATATATGAAATGTTATATCCTGTTTATGAAATCTTGGATAAGAGTGTAGATGATTTACTGCATACAGGGAGAATTGTACCTATTTACTCATTAACAAGCGGCTTGTCACAAAAATATTTAAGAAGGATAATACATTCTACTATTAAAGATTGCTCTGAGATGCTTGAAGAGGATATACCAAATAGTATTATTAAAAAATATGATTTTATTGATATAAAGACAACTATAAAGAATCTTCATTTTCCTGAAAATGAGGAAATTCTCTCAAATGCAATTAAAAGATTGAAATTTTCAGAATTATTCTATTCTGGTTTAGTTATGGCAGTAAGAAGAAAAAGGAATATGGTAGCAAAACATCATTCATATACAGATAAGTCACCTTCAAGTCATAAGCTTCTTAAATCAATTGGATTTACATTAACTACTCATCAGGAAAATGCAGTTAATGATATTAAAAAAGATATGCATTCAATATACCCTATGAATAGAATGCTCATGGGAGATGTTGGTGTTGGGAAAACAATTGTTGGGTTAATGGCAATGCTACTTGCGGTAGATAGCGGGTATCAGGCTGCAATAATGGTTCCAACAGAGGTGTTGGCACAGCAGCATTATAGTAAAATCTCAAAAATGCTTAAGGGTATGAATATAAAAGTTGCTATTTTAACATCATCAATTAAAAAATCAGAAAGAGATATGAAATCAATTGAAGAGGGTAAAACAAAAATAATAATTGGTACACATGCTCTTATTGAAAATAGTGTAATTTTTAATAATTTGAAAATGATAATTATTGATGAACAACATCGTTTTGGTGTTATTCAGAGAAACCTAATGAGAGGAAAAGGTGTGCATCCGGATTATCTAATAATGAGTGCAACACCAATACCTCGTTCAATGTCAATGATGATATATGGTGATTTGGATATAAGTCGTATAAAAGAAAAGCCCTCAATGCAGAAGTCCATTAAAACAAAATGGATTGCTTCAAAAGATAGAAATAAAATGTATGAATTTGTAAAAAAGCTTTTGGATGATGGTCAGAAGTGTTTTGTTGTATGTCCACTAATTGAAGATGGTAAGCTTGATGAACTAAAATCTGTTAACCGTGTTTATAATGAATTGAAAGAGGGACATTTTAATTCATACAAGATTGGGAAAATATACTCAAAATTGAAACAGGATGAAAAAGAACTTGCAATGCATAATCTCAAAACAGGAAAAACACATATATTAGTTGGGACAACTGTTATTGAAGTAGGCATTGATATAAAGGATGCAACAGCAGTAATTATTATTAATGCAGAACGATTTGGTTTATCACAATTACATCAATTAAGAGGAAGAGTGGGAAGAGCTGATCTGCAGTCTTACTGTTTCCTTTTAAGCAGCAGTGAGATATCTGAAAAGGGAATAGAACGATTGAAGATTATTGCTAACAATTCAAATGGATTTGATATTGCTGAAATGGATCTGAAAATGCGTGGTGCTGGTGAATTATGGGGAAAGAAACAGCATGGTATGCCAAAATTTAAATTTGCTTTAATCCCGGATGATTACTCTGTATTAAAATTGGCTTTTAAGGATGCTGCTTATTTAATTAATGAAGATCCTAATTTATTGCAACATGATAATAAATATGTTAAACTACGCCTAAAAAGGAGACTTGATGATACTCTTAAAGAAACATAATATCATAAAACTGTTTTTTGTAATTATTCTTGTACTATCTTCATGTACACAGAGTAAATTAAAGGAAACAGCAACAGGTGAAATGTCAGAAATAGTTATATGTGCATCAAAGGCTGTTTATGGTGAAATGGAACCCATGCTGCTTGATATACTTTATGATGAAGTATTTTTGCCGGTAAGGGAATCTGTTTTTAAAATATTCTATGTACCTTATGAGAAATTGCCATTATTTAAGAAGAGCAAGAATATATTATTTATTACAAATATTGAGAGAAAGGATCCATATTCAAAAATAATTAATAATTTCCTTAATGAAGAGAATCTTCAGGAGGTTAAAGATAATCGGGCAATGATGTTCCAGATCTATGATGGTTTTGCAAAGGGGCAGTCAATTATGATAATTGCCGGTACTGATGAAGAGGCATTGAAGAAAATGATAGAGATCAATAAAAATAATATTGTGGATTTCTTTAAAAAATCTGCATCAAGAGCACTTGAAAGAATGGTTTACTTTACAGGAGAAAATCGTGAATTGGAAAAATCAATAAAAAACGAATTTGACATTGATATAAAAATACCATCTGATTACAAGAAATCATTCTTTAATAAAGAATTGAAAACCTTTTCTGTAATTTCACACTATCCGGAAAGGGTTGTTACTATTAGTATTTTAGAGAAAACCGATTTTACATATAAAACAATACTTGATTGGAGAAGAAAAATATCTGACAAATATTGGGATGGAGATACTGTTGATACTCAATTTGTTAAATTGATAATTGATACAATTGATTTTAAAGGGCATAATGCAATAAAGATATTGGGTGTTTGGGGTAATGAGAAAGAAAATTATGGTGGACCATTTTTATCATATTTAATTGATAATGGAACACATTATATATTTGCAGATGGTCATATCTATAATCCGGGTAAAAGAAAATACTTTAAATTAATGGAAACAAGTTCAGTGATCTATTCACTAACACTTGATAGTTTATGAAGAAATTAATTGTAATTATAATTATTCTATTAAGTATAAATGTAGTTGCCAATGAAAAGGCAATGATAGATGCCTTTTCTAGATTTGGATTAGATATTTACGGAACAGGAATGCTTTATGTAGATCATCAGAAATATAAGGGATATGAATTACCATATTATATTTTGAATAAACCTTATGAATCGGAAAGGATTAAAAATAATATTCTCAAATATCTTAATAATGGTGATTATATGAAATTGCAATTCTATATATCTAATGGAGAGAAACCAACAAAGGGTATTTATGAAACATTAAGGGATTTTATTGATCCGAATAATCCTAATGATTCTGAAATTATAAAAGAGTTCAATAAATATAGAAAGATCAGTGATTTTGATTTTTTTATTGATAATAATGATTCATTCTATAATGATCTTACATTCTTTTTAGATAATTCCAATATTGATGGAATAAATGGAATGATAAGAATTGCTGAATACATTTTGAAAATGAATAATGATGATATAATAAAATTATGTGAATTTATCATAGAAGCAGATATTGAAATAATAGAGTGCAAAGATACGGATGATATGATCTATGATACTGTGAATATTATTATTGATAAGGGGGGAGATGATATATATTTTCTTAGTAAACCCAATACCCTAATCATTGATATAAGTGGTAATGATAAATACATTGCAACAAATGATTATACAATTGCATGCGGCAATGGCGGTTTATCAATGATCATTGATTTGGATGGGAATGACTATTATGAAGGCAAGAATTATTCTACTGCTTGTGCAATAAATGGGATTGGAATAATAAATGATAGAAATGGTGATGATATATATATTGGAAAGACATTTACATTGGCTGCATCAATCAATGGATTTTCATTAATCTTAGATGACAATGGTAATGATGTGTATTTATCAGAAGGATTTTCACAAGGATTTGGCACTTACCAGGGAACAGGGATTATTCATGACAGGTCTGGATATGATAATTATACTGTGAAAAATGGAATTGCTGATCATAGGGAAAATGATTATCATGCACATTTATCACAGGGTTTTGGATATGGCATAAGGGATATTGCATCTGGTGGAGTTGGTGTTTTATATGATAATAATGGTAATGATGTGTATTCAGGTGAATATTTTGTTCAGGGTTCTTCCTATTGGTATTCTATGGGATTTCTATGTGATGATGATGGGAATGATAAATACTTTGCAAGAAGATATTCACAGGGTGCAGGTACACATTTCACATTTGGAATGCTTTCTGATCTAAATGGAGATGATATATATAATTCATGGGGTATGTCACAGGGATGCGGACATGACTGGGCAATTGGTATATTAAATGATTATAATGGTGATGATACATATATATCTTCATGGTTATCAATGGGTGCTGGCAATGTGTGCGGCATGGGTATTTTGAATGATTTTAATGGGAATGATACATATTCATATAAAGAAACATCCTGCGGTTATGCAGATACAACAAATGAATATCATTCTACCGGAATTCTTTATGATATTAATGGAGATGCTATTATTAATGGTGTTTCTGCTGAAACAAGGATTAATTCACTATGGGGGATCATTATTAATGAAAAGTAAAATAATAATACTTTTATTTATTTTTATATCAATAATTTACGCAAATGATTTTAATGAATATTTGGAAGGGCTAAATTTATATCCATCAGAAATTGACACTTTACTTGTTAAGCAGTATCCTGACAGCACTATGGAAACAATGCTTGACTATCTGAAAACAAATGATTATGGGAAACAGTATATTGCAATGCGTATACTAAAAATATTTAATAATAACAAACTAATAATTGAATCAATGAAAAGCAATAATATTGAAATAAAGCATGTTTTTAAAGTAGCGGATTCATTGTTTGAAGACAGTGAGATGGAGGAATTGGCTATTAATGGCAATAGTAAAACAATTATTTCATATATATCATTTCTTAAAAACCGCTTTAATAAAAATGATTTTGGTAAATTATTAATATTTGCTGCAAATGAAAATAAATCGGTTAAGGTATCAGCAATAAATGCAGTCATTTATTTTATTGAAAAGAATCATAGTTTTATTGAAGAATTACCTTTTGACACAGTAATATCGCTATATGAAAGATCAGGTATATATGGAAAAGAACAATCATTGAAACTAATGAAGTACTATCCAATTAGAGCAATGGAATATGCTGATGAATTAATTATGGATGACCATTATTCCATATTACAGGGTATAAGAATTATTGCATTATTTGAAAAGTATGATAATGAAATAGTGGATAATAGAGGACAGTTAAAAGAGAATGTTAATATACTGCAAAATTATTTAAAAAGGAATAAAAATGGAAAATAATAAAGGAAAAAGACCTTCATGGGAAACATATTTTATGGGCATTACGAAACTTGTTGCAAAACGATCAACATGTTTGAGAAGGGAAGTGGGAGCAATAATAGTTAAGGATAGACATATTGTAGCAACAGGCTACAATGGACCTCCAAAGGGAGTGCCGCATTGTGATGAAATTGGTGGATGCCTAAGAGAAAAGATGAACATTCCATCAGGGGAAAGACATGAAATATGTAGAGCTGTGCATGCTGAGCAGAATGCAATAATACAGGCGGCAAAAACAGGCATAAACATTGAGGGCTCTGATATGTTTGTAACAACACAGCCATGTTTTATTTGTGCAAAAATGATGATCAATGCCGGTATTAAACGAATATTCATTGATCAGGGTTATCCGGATGAATTATCTACTGAAATTCTGAAAGAGGCAGGGGTGGAAGTAATACAGTTAAGCAGCAAAAAGATAGATTGAAAAACATATAATTGTAAAATCTCATTTTTTAAGAAATCTCTATAAGTATTTGGATATAACATAGCTTACAGATATAATTGCATATTTGCATCCTCCGTCCCCTCTATATTTGTCCATTTGTAGGGGCGGTTCGCGAACCGCCCTAATCTGAGGATATATTCTGAATAATTTGAGGAATATGTTTCGTGAACTGCCATCTTTCTGTACTTATGCTTCCGTAATTACCATAAATATCAAAATGACTGGAAAAATAATTCACACAGCTATTGACAAAAAAATTAACAATGCTATATTATTAGTAATAAACAGGAGATTGTATGGATAACAGTATTATAAAATTATTGAGAGAAAAGAAGAATTCTTCTCAAAAAGAAATAAGTGATTATCTTGGAATATCACGGCCTTCATATAGAAACATTGAAAATGGGAAAAAGAGTTTAACCATTGAACAGGCAAAAAACCTTGCTAATTATTATAACATTCTGGTAGAATCATTTCTTCATGGAAAGATTGAGAAATATGAAATTGAGATTAATTCCAAAAATAATGTAAATTATAAAAAGAATGAAATGCGTATTAGTATCCCTCAGAAAAAAATAGATAAGTTCAAACAAATATTATTGTATATATTAAAAAAAGTAGGTGGGAAACCGAATGTTGGAGAAACAGTTATTTATAAATTATTATATTTCATTGATTTTGATTATTATGAAAAATATGAAGAACAGATTATGGGTTTAACTTACATTAAAAATCTCTATGGACCCACGCCTATTGAATTTATGAAGGTTATTGAACAAATGGAGAGTGATGATGAGATTTGCATTGTAGAAAACAAGCATTTTTCCTATGATCAAAAAAAGTACCTTCCAACGAAAGAACCCAATCTCTCCATAATTAATGCAAGGGAATTAGAGCATATAAATGAGATATTGAACCGTTTATCCGACAAAAATGCAGATGAATTGTCAGTATATTCTCACAGGGATGTACCATGGATTACAGCAGATGAGGGCAAAAGAATTGAATATGAATCTGTTTTCTATAGAACAAATGAAACATCCGTAAGGGAATATGGAGATTAAATATGTTGAGACAGAGAAATTCACAAAGGAATTTAAAATGCTTTTCAAAAAGTACAGAACTCTAGATGAGGATTTTGAAAATGCAAAGAAAAATGCAATAGAATTATTACATATTAAATGTACCGATAATAAATCTTGCTTTCAATTAAAAGGGTATAAAAATAAAATTGTTGATATTTACAAATTAAAAAAATTCGCATGCAAATCAATGAAAGGAAAAGGAGTAAGATCAGGGATAAGGATTATATATGCACTTTTTAAAGATAAGAACGAGATATGTTTCATTGAAATATATTATAAAGGGAAAAAGGAAAAAGAAGATAGTGAAAGAATACATGAATTTATCAGTCAAATAAACTAATGTTTTCTCCGATCCCTGTTTCATTCTGAGATTTCCCGCCATAAGCCTACACGAATGGCCGAAGGGTTTGTCATCGTGTGTCGTATAATATCCATTGAAGAATAAAATAATGATGTTATTATTAAAAGTTAAAGGTACTAAAAGTATGGGAAGGAAGTGAAAAAGACTGCGGTGTCATTGGGCAGAAAACCCGCACGGCATGCCGTACTGCTGAAAGTTCGCCGAGGTGAAATGCCGCATCCAGTATTTTCTTTTCTTCTTCTCTTATTTTTTCCGCGTCATTCCTGCATCGGCAGGCTCAGGATTTATAAGTGGACAATTTTTTTGGTAATCACAATATTTCATTTTGATATTGACACTATTTATATATTTATTATAATCAAATATTGAAATACAGTTATAAGGAGTTAAATTATGAAAAAATTTCCATTTCTTGAAATTGGTATAATAATAGCATTAGCAGGTCTTCTATATATTCTAATATATCCCGGTTATATTGAGAACATAAGGAGAAATAATAAGTATCATGTTATATCAAATGTTCATGCCTGCAGAGCTGCTTATGAAAAGGTTGCATCCCTTGACAATATTGGATTATTACCCAAAGAGCAAGATCCAAAGATCATACAATATATAAATGAATTTGATATATTAAATCCATTCACAAAATGTCCATATAATGAAAATGATATTCAATTCTATGAATTATTGAATCCACTTGAAATTGCGGATAATATGCTTTCCGGAAAACACGGAGCACAGAGAGGTGAACCGGGTACATTTGCAATAGGGATTTTTCAGCCGGATAGATCAACATATACTGAATTAATAGAGAGAGAGGATTTAACAAAAAAAGAAAAGAAAGTAATTGAAAAGCTTAATATGGATGTTACAAAATATACAATTATTGGCTTTGATTATGATTCTATGCCAGTAATAATTGAAGACAAGACATCAAAGAAAATTGAGGTTTACTTTATTAAGGGATTCAATACATCAATTGATTAATACTTTTCAATATTGATCTTTTTAACATTTGAAACAGGCATTTTTAAAAACTGTTTTGCAACATATTTAAAATTTCTGGGGATATCGCTAAGATAGAAGCGAATATCCCCTTTCTTTTTATCATTATTTAATATATTTTCATTAATCAAAATATCCTTAACTGTTTTAGCCGTGTATCTTGCTGAATTGATTATTTTAATATTCTTACCAGCAATATTTTTTAATGATTTTTCAAATAAAGGGTAATGTGTACATCCAAGTATTAATGTATCAATTCCTTTTCTAATTAATGGTGCAAGATAAATTTTCAGTATATCATGAGCAATTTGATGATTTGCCCAGCCCTCCTCTGCAATAGGGACAAGAAGGGGAGTGGGAATTTTTATAACCTTTGATAATGGATTGATCCTATTAATATATTTTTCATATGCACCGGATTCTATGGTTGCATGTGTACCAATAATTCCAATTACATTATTTTTTGTGGAATATGCGGCATATTCAGCATTTGGTTTCAGAACATCAATAATTGGTAATTTGTAATGCCTTTTTAAAACTGGCATTGCATTAGAGGATACGGAATTGCAGGCAACAACAATGAGTTTTACTTTTTTTGATATAAGGAATGCTGTATCCTGCAAAGCAAAATGTCTAATTGTATCTGATGATTTGGGACCATAGGGAACCCTTGCAGTATCACCAAAATAGATGATGTTTTCATTTGGAAGTTTTTTAAGTATTTCTTTAACAACAGTGAGTCCGCCTACGCCGCTGTCAAAAATACCAATGGGTAAATTATTGATTCTTTTTTTCATAATCACTTAAAAACTTTTTAATACCATTAAATATATTCTTTGCAATTTTCTTTCTGAAATCAGCTGTTTTCAGTAGTTTTTCTTCCTCTTTATTAGAAAGAAATGCTGCCTCTACAAGTACAGCAGGCATATAATTCCCCTTTAAAACATAGAATCCTGCTTGATTAAGCCCTCTTGGATTTTTTGTATTAATTTCAAAATTCCCCTGAATTAATTCCGCTAAGTGACTTGATTCTTTTAAGAATTCATTTTGGGCAAGATCCCATAATATAAAATCCAAGCCCTTTTTATCTTCTGTACTAATATCAAATGCCAAGGATGCATTCTCTCTTTCCTCTACTGCCCTTGCCCAGTCTGTTTTGGCAGTTGAAAGAAAATACATTTCGGCACCCTTTGCATTTTTATTATGCGAAGCATTACAATGAATGGAAATAAAAATTGCATTGGGATATTTATTTGCCAACATTGTTCTATCTTTTAATGATACATATTTATCGGTTGTGCGAGTCATAATAACCTTGATGTTTTTAAAATTTGCAGTAATAAGTTCTTTAAGACGAAAGGAAATATCCAAAACAACTATTTTCTCTTTCAGTCCTGTAGGACCAATTGCACCTGGGTCCTTTCCACCATGACCTGCATCAATAATAATGGTTTTAATTTCCATTGTATTATTGCCTGATGGTTGAGTTTGTCTTTCCTTAAAAAATAATTTTAATGTATCACCCTTTTCATCAATATAATCCAATTTCATTTTAGGATCATAAGTAAGAATAAATGTAATATCATTATTATCTGTAATAATTTCACGAGCACGAAGAAGACCTGTTTTCTTTTTTTGTGATAAAATTATATTATCTGTGCCACATTTGTTGATAAATAATATGATATCCCTTAATGTTGTATTTGTTTCATATTTGGGCAAATGATTAAATACAATATCAATACTTTTTTTATTTTCAATGATTTTCTTAATAATACATTGTTCCTTAATTGTTATTGAATGATTATCAATGGATGCATTTGAACTGAGCAGTTTTGAGAATATCTGCTTTATTGAGTATATTGGGAAAAGCATTAGATCATTATAGTAAATTGGGGAGAATGGCATTTTATAAATTTTACCATCCTGTCTATAGAATGGAGAATTTATAGAAAGAATGGCATAACTATTATCGGATTCAATCCTAAATGATTCCTGTGTTCTCTTAAAAAATGATTTTAAATTTAATGCTGAAACAAACACATTTAAATCAATATAATCAATATTATCAATATTATATAAAGCCAATGAGTCAATGTTTTCATTGATATTTATTGTGTAATAGTTATTTGCATTAATAAAAGTGAATGAAAGCAATGCAAGTATAAAAATACTAATGAGAATACTTGGCAGTTCTACCTTGTTCTCTTTCAAAGTCCCTCCTTTTTATTTGTTCTCTTTTATCATATTGCTTTTTTCCGCGAACAATACCTAAGATGATCTTAGCAATGTTTCTATTATTAAAAAAAATATTTAGAGGAACCATTGTAAGATTTTTTTCTTCTGTTTTTCTTAGCAATCTAATAATCTCTCTTTTATGTAATAATAATTTTCTCTTTCTTTTGGGATTGTAATCAGTAGTGGATGAATACTTATAATTATCTATTGTCATATTTATCACAAAGATCTCAAAATTGTTTCGGTCAATTTTAGCATAGGACTCGTTTAATGAGCAAGCACTATTCCTTAATGATTTAACTTCATTTCCTTCCAGTACAATACCCACTTCAATTTCCTCTATAATCTCATAATTGAAATATGCTTTTTTGTTCTTTGCAATTTTTTTCATTTGATGATCATAAACCTAATTAAATTATTATTTGCTTTAAGAAAATATAATCCTGTATTTAAATTATTAACTGTTATTTCATTGTTCTTAATATTACCTATTTGAATAGTTCTTCCTGAGCAATCAATTATTTGATATGTGAATATATCACTTTTAATTTTGATTATTCCATTGGTAATAATATTATCTGCAATATCAATATTATTATTTCTTGGTGTTTTTAATTGAGTGATAAAAATCTCCTT
>JAUVJU010000198.1 GCA_030592285.1 Caldifarciminota bacterium | reverse complement strand
TCATAGTCAAGATAATCAAGGACTTCTGTTAATTCATATAATACTTCTTCTTCCCCTGAATTTAGATTATATTTCTTTATATAATCTGTTCCATATAAATTGTTCTCCTTTGCCACAACATATTTCTCATCTTCTGATATAACTGGTAATGCATAATAAGCTATACTATCCCATCCACTGTAATCTTCTCTTATATTGTATGTTATGAATCTATCACTTATTAACAACATATCACTGCTTTTTACTATTTTAGCATCCTCATAACTTATTGCATATTCACTTTCTTTCTTCCTCATTAATAATTCCTTCTCTCCTGTATTAACATTGATTCGCCATATTTCTCCTCCTACCCATATATATTTCCTTGCTCCACCGCCTATTGTTGTATAATCATCATATGCTTCTATATTTGCATATATCAATATATGGTCATTATCTTCCCAACATATACTGTTATAGCCAACATTTCTTGTATATCCATCTATTAATAATGAACAGGAAGATAAGAATAACAAGATTATCATTGATATTATTAAGATTATTTCTTTCAATTTCATATCTCACCTCATTTTATTATATTTTTGTTATCAATTTTGAATAAATTCTGATTGATTTTTGCATTTATTTTCACATTATTATAATTTACTTCTGTTATTGATTCTTGATCACCATTTATTGTTTTTATTTTCATTTTCTTCATATATGAATAGCCTTTCTGTTTTTCATACTCAAATATCATTTTTGATGTCCCTATTGGTGTTTGTAACTCAAAAAAGATTAAATTACCTGTTTCTAAATCAATACAAACTCTTCCATTCCCTATACCCATTACATTTTCAGTTTCTTTAAATTGAAGAATTGCTTTTCTATGTTCAACACTTTCAAGTTTAACATCCTTTTTTGCCAATATCTCAACCCAATTCTTTTCCAATTTGCTCATATCCATATTCTGAGTTATAGACCCTTCTCCTTTAACCCATCCGTCTTTTGTTTTTGTATATGTACTTGCACTGTCTCCAACAATAATCATATCTTCAGTGTTGTCCGTTTCTATTGTTGATTTTATTTCAATTCTATGTTTCGTTCCTTCTTTATACATTTTTGTATTACCAATGATTTCACCATTATATATCATCTGTATATCACACTGAAATGTCTCACATTTGTTTTCAGGTAAATTTTGAAGCTGTAGTTGAACGTCTTCTAAAGTAAGTTTATTTGCTCCCATCAAAATAAGTATCATTAAAAAAAAGATTGAACATTTGAAAATCATTTTTATCATTTTCTCCTCCTTAACAAAATTTTGCTTGGTCATATCACTATTTAATGATTATTGCTTTACTTATTATTTGATTCATGTCTGTTACAATAAAATACACTCCGCTCTTGCTGGGCTTATATTCAGTTATACCTACTTGTGCATCGATCCTATCAAATACTCTTCCTGTTATATCTGCTATTTGATATGTTTTAGTTTTATTTGTTTTATTTTCTATAGTAATTGAGTTAAATGTAC
This sequence comes from Caldifarciminota bacterium, assembly GCA_030592285.1. Classification (GTDB taxonomy): domain Bacteria; phylum Hydrothermota; class 32-111; order 32-111; family 32-111; genus JAUVJU01. The sequence goes on along the minus strand of JAUVJU010000198.1, from coordinate 1,191 downwards.
AGATGATTCTAATATCTTCCTTTATCTGTTTAGGATTATCAAATATACCAGATGCATTTGTTCTAAATATTTTTAGTCCATATCTACCTCTTTCAAGATTACTTCCCTTAATTCCTCCTCCTATGCTCATATACATATAATCACCATTATGTTTCATCTCTAATTGTCCAAGTATTCCAACCATCACTATATGACCCTGAGCTTTGACTTCCATGTATGTAAATGATTGGTATGTCTTCTGCGTTAATAGCAAATATGGGACCTATCAATAAAACAAATAGAATAATTTTTTTCACATTAACTCCTTTTAAAATTACAATAAGTCAAAATAGAAACTAACACCAATACCAATCTGTTTAATGTTCCATCCTGTTCTTTCAATATAATTAATTGGGGATGGGAAATCAAATGAACCTCCATAACTATCTATATTGTATTCCTTAACCGCTTTATAATACAAAATTGGCATTATATTAAATCTTCTATACTTAAATCTTTTTGTTATCTTTAATAGAAACTCGTTTCTAAGATAATTGTAAAATATACTGCCAGTAAATCGGTTGTCTATAGTTCTTTTGTATCCTACTGTAAAAGCAAATTCATTTCTTATTGTACTAATTGATGTATAATATTCTTTTATTCCTTCCCCTTTTCCACCTCCAGCATCAACAGTAATTGAATTGATTAAATTATTATTTAAATCAAATTGCTTTCTTGCACTAATAGATAGCATATAGGGAAAAACCAATAATGAATGCATCGCAAGTCCTATATCAAAATTATAAGGTAATCCACATCTAAAAAAAATGGCATCACATAATAATATATTATTAAAAGAATTTCCACTCATGCCTTCTCGATTTTCCTCATGAATTCCTAATCCTAAATACATTTTCCCCGGCTTTACAACCTCAGCTGGATAATATTGTAATGTTAAACAACCATTAATAACCATAGTAGATAAAATTATTATTATAGTTAAGATTTTAGTTTTTTTAAAGCTATATTTTTCCGTATTCATTTTCTTCTCTCTTTTCTTTAGACCATCAATTATTAATTTCTATTATCTTATTATCACAAATTTCTTTCTCATCATACTATCCTTATCCACAATAAAATACACTCCACTTTTCTTTGTGGTGATTATTGTTATTCCTACATCTGCTTCTATTGTATTTATTATTCTGCCTG
>JAUVJU010000197.1 GCA_030592285.1 Caldifarciminota bacterium | reverse complement strand
ACTTATTGGATAAACATTATGACTTTGTTTCTTCACAGGATAAATGGGTAAAAAGGTGGAGAGAGAAGAATGTGTATCATTCAATGCCTGATAATAGGGATGTATATTCAATTGTCATACCTCCTCCCAATGTAACGGATATTCTTCATCTTGGACATGCACTTAATAATACAGTTCAGGATATTCTTGTCAGGTATTATAGGAATACCGGCATGAATGCAGAATGGCTGCCTGGAACCGATCATGCTGGAATTGCCACACAAGTTATTGTAGAAAAAAAGCTTGCTGCTGAAGGCAAAAACAAGGATTCAATAGGAAGGGATGAATTTATTCGTGAAGTATGGGAATATGTTGAAAATAGAAAGGATACAATTTTAAAACAACTTGAAGGTATTGGTGCATCTTGTGATTGGGATAGGAAGAAATTTACATTGGATAATGATCTATCTGAAACAATTTCAACTGTTTTCAAAAAATTATATGATGATGGCTATATTTATAAAGGTACATATATTGTTAATTGGTGTCCAAGATGCCATACCGCTATTTCTGATGAAGAGGTGGATTATGAATCGCGCAAGGGAAAATTGTATTACATAAAATATCCAATTAAAGATAGTAGTGAATATATAATTGTAGCAACAACAAGACCGGAAACAATGCTTGGAGATACGGCAATAGCAATTAATCCGAATGATGAAAAAAAGAAACATCTAATTGGAAAGATAGTTATTTTACCTTTATTAGATAGAGAAATTCCAATCATTGCAGATAAACATGTAGATATGGAATTCGGAACGGGATTTGTTAAGGTTACTCCGGCACATGATCCTAATGATTTTGAGATTGGAAAAAGACATGATCTTGAAGAGATACTAATAATGGATAATAGTGCAGTTATTAATGAAAATGGAAAACAGTATCAGGGATTATCCAGAGAAGATGCAAGAAAGAGAATTATTGATGATTTAGAGAAAAGTGAACTTATTGAGAAAATTGAGGATCATGAGAATTCTGTCGGAACTTGCTATAGATGTAAAACAACCATAGAGCCTTATCTTTCAGAACAATGGTTTGTGAAAATGAAGGATTTGGCAAAACCGGCACTTGAAGCATCCTTAAATGGTGATCTGTCTTTTTATCCGGCAAGATGGAAAGGGGTATATGATCATTGGCTAAAAAATATAAATGACTGGTGTATATCACGGCAATTATGGTGGGGACATAGAATTCCTATTTATTATTGTAATAAATGCAGCAATGAATTTGTTAGTGTTAAGAATCCGGAAAAATGTCCAAAATGCAATTCAACCCAAATAAAGCAGGATGATAATGTTCTTGATACATGGTTCTCATCATGGCTTTGGCCCTTTTCAACACTTGGCTGGCTTGATAATACAGAGGAATTTAAATATTATTATCCAACAAATGTTATTGTTTCAGCATCTGAAATATTATTCTTCTGGATTTCTCGAATGGTTATTGCGGGTTTACATTTTACCGGAGAATTACCTTTTAAGGATATTTATATCCATGGAACAGTAAGGGATGAAAATGGCAGGAAGATGTCAAAATCATTGGGTAATGGAATTGACCCTCTTGACATATCTAAAAAATATGGTGTTGATGCTTTACGCTTTTCATTGATATATTTATCCGGTCAGGGAAAGGATCCCAATATTAATAAATCAACATTTGAATTGGGAAGAAATTTTGCAAATAAGATCTGGAATGCAATAAGATTTATTGTAATGAAAACTGATAATGTAAAAGTGCCTAAGAATGTTGAACCCAAGGATATATTTGATATATGGATTTTAAATCGTCTTGATGAGATCATTGAAAATGCAGAAAAGAATCTTTCTAAATATAGATTCTATGATTATGTTAATGATCTATATGAATTTTTCTGGCATGACTTTTGTGATTGGTACTTAGAAATTGTAAAGATCAAAAAGAGCGGATTTGATATTGCTTTATTTGTAATGAATCGTTATATGAATATTCTTAATCCTATAATGCCATTTATTTCTGAAGAGATCAATGAACTAATTGGAAGTAAAGAACTGATTCATGAAAGAGTTATTGAAAAAACAGGATTAAAACTACATAATACTGAAAATGAGATTAATATATTCAAATCATCAATTACTGCAATTAGGAATTTAATTGCGGATACCGGTTTTAAGAAGATTGATATTCTTATTAATAATAAATCTTCTTTTCTTGAGAAACATGGCGATTTGATCAAAGCATTATGTAAATGTGAATCAATAAATTTTGTTAAGGAAAAACCCATAAAGGCAATCCCTTCAATTTTTAATGAAGGCATGATATTCATAAGGGCAAAGAACATTGAGAATATTGATGATATATTACAGGAGTATTCAAAGGAATTAAAAAACATCAATATGCAAATTGATAAAACAGAAAAAACACTTGGTAATAGGCAATTTATGGAAAAGGCAAAAAAGGAAGTGATTGATGCAATGAAAGAAAAGGGAAAAATGTTTTATGATAAGAAAAAAAGAATTTTAGAAATCATTGGATCATTAAAATAATGTCAAGTCATATAAAGAAGGGAATAAAAATATTTCTAATAATAACAGTTATAACAATGCTAATCCTTCTTATTGTTACTGTTTCTGATGATACCCTTGAATCCCTAAAGAAAATGCAGCCCATCTACTTTCTTTATGCTTTTATAGTT
>JAUVJU010000096.1 GCA_030592285.1 Caldifarciminota bacterium | reverse complement strand
TTGAAATAAATGGTAAATCAACAGGGCTTATTACATATATGAGAACTGATTCTACAAGAATGGCAGATGAAGCAATGGAATCAATAAGGGACTATATTGAAAGTAGTCTTGATAAGAAATACCTTAATGAAAAACAACGAGTATATAAATCAAGTAAAAATGCTCAAGAAGGACATGAGGCAATAAGACCATCAGATATTAAACTAATTCCTGATGAAATTCAGGATTCTCTTTCAAAGGATCAGTTAAAAATCTATTCTCTTATATGGAAAAGAACTATTGCCTGTCAAATGAATGATGCTATGTTTTCAGTAACAATAGCTGACATTACTGCTGAAAAACATCTTTTCAGAGCAACAGGTAATACAATGATATTTGATGGATTTCTTTCCATTTATCCTTATTCAAAAACAGCAAATCTCAATAATGAAGTACCTAATATGTCCATTGATGAAGAAATGCCATTAAAAAAATTGGATATTTCAGAAGAGGAAACAAAACCGCCAGCAAGATACACAGATGCAACATTAATAAGGACTTTAGAAAAAGAAGGAATTGGAAGACCAAGCACCTATGCTGCAATTATTGATGTACTTCTTAGAAGGAATTATATGGAAAAGGAACAACGAAAATTTATTCCTACTGAATTAGGTAGAATTGTTAATAATGTCTTAACAGATTATTTCAAGGAAATATTTAATGTTAAATTCACTGCTAAAATGGAAGAACAACTTGATTTAATTGAAGATAGTAAGACCAATTATCAGGAAGTGCTTAGGAATTTCTATAATGATTTCAAGGTAAGGCTTGATAATGCAATGAATGATACCAAACAGATCAAAAAGAAATTAGAAAAAGAAACAGATATTAAATGTGACAAATGTGGCTCACCAATGATAATCAAATGGGGACGATTCGGCAAATTCCTTGCATGCTCTAATTACCCAAAGTGTAAAAGCACAAAACCCCTTGATGAAGAAAAACTTGAAGGAGAAGAGTGTCCCGAATGTGGAAAAGAATTGATAATCAAAAGAGGTAGATTCGGTAGATTCATTGCATGCAGTAATTATCCAACATGCAAATTCACAAAACCAATCACAACGGGCATCAAATGTCCTGAATGCGGAAAAGGTGAACTTGTAGAAAAACAAACTTCAAAAAGACGGTTATTCTGGGGATGTTCAAATTACCCAAAATGTAAATTTGCAACATGGCAGAGACCTGTAAAAAAGGAATGTCCTTCCTGTGGGAACTCATTTATGGAAATGAGAAAAGATACACTTTACTGCCCCAAGTGCAAACATACAGAGCCAAAAGAAAAATAAGTAATGGGACGGTTGTTCACATTTTATAAATTGTAAGAATAATTGCATTCAACAATCTAATACAACACTCCCCATAGTAAACAGTCCTCACATTTCCAAAGAAAAATATTAGGAGCAGAAATGGATAAAGATAAACAATAAGGATAAGAATCTTTTCTGCGGAGAAGGACAAGAAAGAGGATGAGCATGAAAAAAAAAACATATTTCTCGAATTACTCGGAATATGCAACCTTTACTTGTGTGACGGAGTAGAAAAGATAATCACGATATAAAGGTTCACACATTTACTCTGGGGAACTCTGAAAGAAAATCGGGTTGCATCTATGTTCCCCAGAGTAAACAGTCCTCACCTTTCCAAAGAAAAGAACAAATATTCTTGTTTGCAGGGGCATACTGGAAATTCGCCGCTGATAAGCAAACCGTGCCATCCGCTCTATCATTGCGGATGTGGCAATAATTATTCCTACGATTTACTCGGAATAGCCTTATAAATTTATGCTTCTTTTCTTTCTTCTACCAGAAACTAGCATACTCAGCGTACTAAGAACCAAATGTTTCTATATTGTTCCCCCATCAGAATCTATATCTTATCTTCATCCCTGCACAGAAAAGATTATACTGTTCATTATTCTTAAAATATATATTGTCCGAAAAATCAACAATTAATTGTATTAATCTGCTTATTTTATACTTAAAACTCATTCTACCTGAAAATTTATCTGATTTATATATAGTATATATTAGTTCATCAAAATAAAATGATTTAATATGAAAATCATTATGCCCATAATTAAGCATCAGTTCCATATCCGGAAGCAGATTTACAGATTCATATATCATTCCGGTATTAAATGAATAATACATTTTTTCTACACTATTACTCTTATCTGCTATTATTGAATAACCTGCAAGTATATTTATATTATCATTAGCATTGAATCGCAGATTAAGACCATTTCCTGAATTACTAAATTGTGACATATATACCTTACTATTCATTATACCCTGATATACATAAAAGGAAAAGAAAACAGGAATATTCTGAAAATATAATTGATGATTAATATTTGTCCTAAACCTTAATAAATGTTCAAATCCTGAGTCCGCATACATTTCACTACTTTTTAGTAAGTGAGAAAACTTTATGGAAATCTTTGGTATATCTGCATTAAAGAAATTGAATCTAATTGAATAGTTATGTTTTATATCGGATAACTCATTATACTGTTTATAGGAATAATTCAAATTAATATTAGCAGATTGCTTTATAAATGGAATGAAAATATTCGCTCCTGCTTCTAAAAATCCATTTCCAAATGTTTCATTTGTTAATAGAGAATAGTATTGCGAAATTCGTTTCACATTCATTCTCATTGAAAAAGGAGATGGATTAATGTTTGCCATTATATCATAGGATAGTGATGGTATAAAATCATCTGTTGAAATACTATCAGGTATTGATAAAAATTTTATTTCCGCTGACTCCGCAAAGTCATTTCTAAGATTTGCACCAAAATCAGCATTTAGATTAAAGAAATTATTTGGTAAAGAAAATCCGGATGATAATCCTATTTTAAAATTATCTGAAAAATTATTAAAATCATTAGATCTGATTTTTATAATATTTGCAGACAATTTAACATTGCTATGTTTAAGTCCTGTGCATATTCCAACAGTTTGATGATCAATAGGGTTTGGATAAGTGATATCATAGATACCAGGATATATTCCGGTAAATAATGCTGTTTCAAATATACCTTTATTTAATTGAGCATAGATACCTCTATTTATCAATTGATGTGAAATAACTCTATTCCATAAGATTCTCTTATCCCCAGCCGTTATATCAAAAATTGCTGTTCTCAAATTTATAGAGTATCTATTTCGTTCATTAACAAAAGCAAAATCATCCATATTCAAATACGAATTAATATTATAATTAAGGAAATCTACTTTTCCATTTATATCAAGATTTATTGATAAAGGATATTTTGTTCTATCTGTATTTTCAAATAATAAGGTGTCTCCAGATAACATCCTAAGCCCACTGCTGATTTCAATACTTGCATTAGGTTTATCAAAAATGGAGGTCTTACCTGAATATGAAGTAAATGGAAATTCCTCTATTATAAAACCATTAACAGTAATCTCAACCTTGTGTACTCCATCACATATTAATGTATCTGGGAAATATGTAATAATATTTTCACCAATATTACAATATTCCGTAATGTCAATATCATCAAAAATAAGACCTTTTTTTCTATGTTCTCCTTCCACATATGCGGCAATGTGAAAATCAGCAGATAATATACTTGATGTTTCTTTAGGATAAATTAATGATACTTCAAAACCTGTTTTTTCTTTCATTGTTAGAAATCTTACTATATTTGAAACTCTGTCTCCGGGATTTTCCGGATAAAAGATCACATTTCTATCTTTCTTAATTATTTGAAAATAATAATAAAATTCATGTTCAGGGAGTTCACTTCTTTCAACAAAAACACTTGCATTATTATTAATTATTTCCATTCTATACATATTTTCTTCTAATGTAGAAACTGATTTAATCACAAGATAAATTTCATCAATCCCATGTAATCCATCTGAAATAATTGCTACAATATTCAAATTTTCTTCAGGATATAATTCGTCAATTATTGAGTAATTTATTTTTACATCTGCTATAATAAAAATGAATATACAAACAAATAAAATAATGCACATTGCTTTTTTAATCAACAATTATCTCCAATAATCGTATATTACCTTCATGATCTGTAAACTCAATACATATTGTTTGTTTCTCACTATAAGATTTTTCATACCATATTGGAATATTGTCAGTAATTAATTTATGCGGAGGATTTTCCATTGCTGATTCTCCTGTCTCTCCACTATGTAATCCAATTGACCCTATGGAATTCTGCAATTCACAATCTCCATCCATACATACAACTTCAAGTAGATCATTATCTACATTAATAACAAATAATCCTTGATTCATATTAATAAGATTGGTTTTAAATTTAACATTAAGTTTTCCATCATTAAGATCAACAAAAATTGAGCCACTGAGTAATGTAATACTTTTTTCAATATTTCCATCCTTATAATTGCCTGTACATATTATCTCAGAACTAGATTTCATTATTATATCAAGATCCTTATCAGCAAAACACAATGTCGCAAATGAACTCATCTGTGTTGATAGAATATCTTTAGAACTTATAATATATCCTTCATGTATTTTAATTGAATCCCTGAATGTTTTAATAAATAATTCACCATTCAATTTTTTCACATATCCAATCTCTGATGAATAAATAAATATAACTATTATAATTGTAAGTGCAAATAAACTAATTTTCTTCATTAATAATTCCAGTAGTAATACAAATATCTTTATTAATTATATTCTTTAAAAAAATGCTGAAAGAAACAATATTGTATTTAACTCCATTTATGTGAATTTTCCCTGTAGGTTTAAAACCATTTTCTATTAATTCATTTATGTTTTCATCTTCGGGAAAATTGTTTAATAGTAGATTCAATAATGATTCGCTTATAATCCTATCCTCAAATAAGATTTTCTTAAAATAGAATATCTCTGAATAAAGATTTAATGAATCATTATATAGATACCATGCATATGTTTTTCCTGATTTTAATTGTTCTGCATAATCTGGATATTGCCAATGTTCATTAATAATCCTTTCCTCAATAATAGGATTTTGTGAATATATTAATGCATTATCCCTTTCAATATCATTTATTTCAGTTATTCTTATTAAGTAATTAGTAGCATTTTCATAATAAAAAATAGGATAATCATTGTAAATAGTTTCTGCAATTTGAGTGTTTCCGGGCGATAATAAACGCACAGGATAATGATTTATCTGAGCAATTAGTAAAATCGCTAAATTACTTAATAGTATAAATATAAGTGTTCTTTTCATAAGATCTTATTTCTTTAAAAGAGACATAAAAATCAAAGTGTGATATTTCCCATCTTTTAGTGAATGATTTTTATATTCTCCCTCAATAACAAATCCAAGATTTTTATACATTTTTACTGCATTCTTATTAAATGCATAAACCTCCAGACATAGTTTCCTTAATCCCAAAGTATTGAATGCATATTTAATAATTAAATTGGTTGCCTCTTTACCAAGCCCCATATTTTGAAATTCAGGCATTAAAGCAATTGTAATCATTGCTCTTCCATTTGCCCAACTGAACTCATCTAATTTAATAAATCCAGCTGGATTATCAGATGATTTATCAACAATTATTAAGGTAATCTCTTTTTTATCCAAATTATCCTTTATAATATTTTCAATATTATCATCCAATATGGGGTATCTATTAGCAAGGTAATGTCTAACAGGTGGATTGTTAAGTAATTGAAGCATAAACTCAGAATATTCCCTACTAATAGCAGCAAGGTCTATCTTGTCTCCTGAAATAAAGCAAATATATTTTTTACCCATATAAAGATAATATGAAATCTATACATTATGTCAAGTCAAAGAATCTATTGTATGTTATTACCATAAAAAAATGTCCACTCTATTGCTCATAAGAATGCTAATAGCGAAGGAGGACAAGAAAGAGGATGAGCATCTGCGATAACCGCTTTGTATGCTTACTGCTCGCAGCAGTTCATCCGTTTACTTGTGTGACGGAGCAAAGGTAGGCATTACTATATATCACAAAAAGGGGACATTTTTTATTGGTAACAATAGTCAAAGAATCTATTGTATTGACATCATTTTAATAAATCTTATACTGAAATTAACATTTTAAGGAGTTAATAGATGAAAATTAGAAGCTTTATTGTTTTATTTATTTTAATATTAATCATGTTTTTTGTTAATGGATGCCTTTGGACAACATGTCAAATTGCTGATACTGTAGGAAAAAACAATCTGTCATACTCTGCTTATGGTGCCTATACAGGATATTTAAGCGAAGAAGATAGGATTGCCGCTGATTCATTAGCAGAAATTGATGATTTTTTAGTTGGAGGAAGCATTAATTACGGTATTATGAATGAATTAGATTTACAGATAGGAATACTAGGACCCAATTTCGGAGCAGGATTAAAATACTCCCCTGATTTTAATATACCATTAAGAATTGCATTAACAGGTGGGCTTTATTCTAATATTGCGAATCGGCTTGTAACTCCATCTGCAGGATTAATTTTAAGTTATCATTTAAGTGACAATATCACATTTACAGTAGGTAGTGAATTTTTCATTAGAGATATTAAAGATTATACAGGTGATATATATGTCTCAATTGATTTGGAACGAAATGATCTGTTCAAAGAATTGATACTAAGTAATATTATGAATGTTTTTGTACCAAAAGCAATTCAGTTTAATATAAGTTATCCATTTAAAGAACAGTATAAAAAACTTCATTTAGGGATTTCTTTAAGATACGAACTGAGATTCTCATCGGATAAACCTAAAATAGAACAAATATAAAAGCGCTCGTGGCTCAACTGGATAGAGCACCTGACTACGGATCAGGGGACTAGGGGTTCGAATCCTCTCGGGCGCACTCTAATAATATAACCATTACATAACATTCTATTATTTTCCATATTATCTTTTGTAGGGGCACGGCGTGCCGTGCCCGCTCTAATATTGATGGGCGAACACATAGGTTCGCCCCTACATTTATTTGGTTGTGTGAGGTAACATGCCAAGGGCATGTCAAGGAAAAGAACAAAATAATTAATCATAATAAAAAAATTCAATATATTCCTCAAATTACTTGGAATATACAATTACTCTGATGAACTCTGAAAGAAAATCGGGATATAAGAATATTTATAAAATTATTCCTGTTTAATATATTCCTCAAATTACATGTAATATGCTTAAAATATTTCTTTTCTGCGGAGAAGGACCCTTCGATTAACTCAGGGCAGGACAAGAAAGAGGATGAACATCTGCGATAACCGCTTTGTATGCTTCCTGCTCGTAGCAGTTTATCCGTTTACTTGTGTGACGAAGCAGAAAAGATAATTTGGTTTCCATTTTCCTGCGGAAAATTAAATCCCACTTTAAGTAGATATAAGCGGACGAAGACAACCAATATAATGAGCATCTGCGATACAGTTGGTACTTATTATACTCGCAGCAGCTCATTTATTTGGTTGTGTGAGGGAGTGAAAAACAGAATAAAACGGAGAAGGTGGGGTGCATGACAAGGTCATGAAGCAGCCTTGTATAGCCCATACAAGTTGATGCTTCTAAACCCGATGGGTTCAATAAACCTTTGGTTTCCATTTTCCTGCGGAAAATTAAATCCCACTTTAAGTAGATATAAGCGGACGAAGACAACCAATATAATGAGCATCTGCGATACAG
>JAUVJU010000077.1 GCA_030592285.1 Caldifarciminota bacterium | reverse complement strand
TATTTTTCATAACTAAACCAATTATGGCTCCTACTGTATCGGACTATCAAAAACTTCATCTTATTACAGTAATAATTGCCGGTACATTTGTTCCATTTTTATTTATTATTTATTCAAAGGAAATATTTAATAAAGGTATATTTACACTGCTCTGTTTAAGTGCATCAATCACCGCATTAGCTGTTAATATCAAGGCATTTAGTTTTATATATCTATTAGCATACATAATGCTGTTTTTATATTTATTTCCATTTAGTAATTTCAAGAAAAACAAAAAGGGATTTTCCAAAATTGAGAATGTTACCCTAATTGCATTAATATGTATAATTATTTCTTTGGTCTTACCTTTCATTAATAGTATTAAACGGATAAATATTGTGAAAAATGATAAGGTCTCTATAATGGTTAATCATAGAAACCCTGATAATACATTCAGAATTGGAAATATTTATATTAAATCAATCAATAATAAACCAGCATATATATACGAAATTAAAAATAATCAATTCAATTCCATGCCTATAAGATAACCTTATAAACTTTCTCTTTTATTTCTTTGGTTTTTGCATTTATCTTATCAAGCAAATCCTTTGATGATGTTTTCATTTTTTCATTGAACTTCTTATCATCAATTCCTGCAAGATTTATAATAACATTCATATATGCACCTTCTGCACCTGCATAGGCATTAATTGCGGCAACTCCTGCATCTGAAATAGAGTTTTGATTTCCTTTCTCAGCAATCTCATCTAATAAATCCAACATTTCATTAATTGTTTCCATTGTTAAAAATGGGATATTTGTTGCTTCTTTTGTTGCTTCCTGCATTGCATTATAACGCAATTTTTTCTGTTCATCGGTCTTCTTTGGCATTTTCATTGCTTTCATCAGAATATTAAATACATCTGTATCTTTATCAATGATTGTAAGTAATTGTTCCTTGATATTCTGTGCCTTATCTCCAATTCTTACCATATCCTCAAAATATTTTTCATAACCTTTTTTACCATGTGTAAGATTTGAAACCATTGCAATTAATGATGCTGCCAATACACCATTTAATGCTGCAACACTACCACCTCCGGGAGCCGGAGAATCGGTTGACAATTCATCATTGAAGTCCTTAATAGTCATATTTACAAGTTTATTCTTACAGCCACCTTCATATGCATATTCAATGATCTTTTTCTCAGGATCAAATGGGGATAATTCGTCAAGTCCCATTGATTTAACTGCAATAAATATTATATCCTTTTCTGGAATTCCAATTGATTTATTCTGTTTTTTAAGAAAATATCTTCCTGCCTCTAATATTGATTCTTTTGGGATTAATCCTACAAGTTCGCTGCCAGTAACCCTTAATCCTCTCTTATTCGCTTCATCACAAACAATATCAAATGCCTGATGTGGTGCTGTTTTTGTTGCATTTGTCAGATTCATTGAGATCTGAGCAACACCATAATCATCAATATACCATCCTATTGCTTTACAATAATTCAGAAGACCGGGAACCTTAACTGCCTTGCCATTTTTATCCCTGACAATCTCACCTTTACTGTCGCGTTTTGCTCTGCCTTTTTCCCTTATACTCATTGCAATATCATGTGCCTTTTTCTTGTCCTTTGAATTAATATTAATATTGTAGGCAATAAGAAAATCCCTTACACCAATTGCTGTTGCTCCGCTTCTTGCATTGAAGATCGGTTTTCCAAAATCCGGTTTCCAATAATCATCTTTAAATTTTTCTTCAAGTGCCTCATATTCACCTTTTCTCACATTAGCAAGATTTTTTCTATCTTCTGTTTTAGCAGAATATTCATACAAATACACGGGAATATTTAATTCATTCCCTACTCTTTCACCAAGTTTTTCTGCCAATTTATTACATTCTTCAATTGTGATATCCTTTACAGGTACAAATGGACATACATCAGTTGCACCCATTCGCGGATGTGCACCAGAGTGTTTACTCATATCTATAAGTTCCGATGCTCTTTTTATTGCTTTAAAAACTGCATCAACAACTTCATCAGGAGTTCCGACAACAGTTACTACTGTTCTATTAGTATCTTTCCCAGGATCAACATCAAGCAGTTTTACTCCATCAACAGATTCTATTTCATCAGTAATAGATTTTATAATATCAAGATTTCTTCCTTCTGAAAAATTTGGTACACATTCAACTAGTTTCATTAATCCTCCTTAATGCTGTCATTTATTTTATCCGGTTTTACTACATCATATTCTTTAACCTTGTACTGTAATGTCCTTAGAGATATTCCCAAAATTTTAGCTGTTTTCTTTCTTGAAAAATCATTTTCATTTAAAATGTCAAGTATATGTTCTCTTTCAATATCCTTCAATGTTCTTCCCACATATACTCTTGTAACTGGCTTTTTCGTAATCACTTCTGATGGAAGATCATCTATTCTTATAATAGATGAATCTGCCATCACAATAGCATGCTGTATTACATTTTCAAGTTCTCTTATATTGCCAGGCCAATCATAATGCATTAGTATTGCTAATGCATTATCGCTTAGTCCCTTAATATTTCGTGTATTTATTTCATCCCTATTTAACATTGACTTTATTAATACAGGAATATCATCTTTTCGCTCTCTTAGTGGAGGAACATGAATTCTTACAACTTTAAGACGATAGTATAGATCCTCTCTGAATCTTCCCTGCTTTACCTCTTCTTCAAGTGTTTTATTTGTAGCCGTAATAATTCTTACATCTACATTTCTATCATCTGTATCTCCCACCCTTCTGATTTTCTTTTCCTGAAGAACACGGAGCAATTTTGTCTGTATTGTCATAGATAGGTCCCCGCCTTCATCAAGAAAAAATGTACCCCCATCTGCCGCTTCAAACAATCCAATTTTATTTGAAATAGCACCTGTAAAGGCACCCTTTTTATATCCAAATAATTCACTCTCTAATAATGTTTCTGGTAATGCACCGCAATATTGAGAAATAAATTTTTTGTCTTTCCTTGGTGAATTAAAATGAATTGCACGGGCAATAAGTCCCTTTCCTGTTCCACTTTCACCTTCAAGAAGAATTGGAACATCTGCATTAATAACCTTTTTTACTATTTCCAGTACACTTCTTATTTTCTTGCTTGAACCAATAATATTATCAAAATTAAACAGTGATGACATTTCTCTTTTTAATGTCTTATTTTCAATCTCAAGTGAATTATTCATACGGGCATTATCAATACTAAGTGCAGCAAGATTTGAGAATGCACTCAAAAACTCTAATGACTTTTCATCAAACACATTTCTGTTCGTTTGTGAATCAACATATATTACACCCAAAATAGTATCTTTTCTTTTTATGGGTACAACCATAATTGAAAGAAGATTATACATAACAATGGATTTTGATTCCTTGAGTCGCGGATCTGTTTTAGCATCGGAAGTAAGAACTGGTTCACCATTATCAAGAGCAGAATAAACAGTTGTCATGGATATTTCTTTGGAATTGATGATGTTTTCCTTATTAATATTTCTAGCAACCTCTATCTTCATTTCCTTTGATTTATCATTCTTTAACATTAAAAATCCGCGTTCTGCATTAACAGTATTAATAGCTGTATCCATAATTTTTTCAAGCAATTCAAAATAATGCATAGTTGAATTTATTATTTCACTTGCCTTATAAAGCGATTGAAGCACATCCAAATGCTCAGGCACTTTCATAGTCATTTTATCTCCTTTTTAAGGTACTGTGAAAAATACATTTCGCCCCGCATAATTACCATAATTATCTATAATATTTATTATCATTTCATATTCACCTGATCTGAATAGTGAATCAATAATAAATGAATTGGTATTAATATCTAATATTTCATTGATAAAACAATTACCTTCCGAGTCAAATATTCTTAAAAGCGTAAAAGTATTATATGGAGGGATACCACATTCCCATCTTATTGTGTCTGGTGTAAAAAATTCCATACCATCAGTTGGATTAGTAACAATCGGAATGTATTCCACAAATCTTATTAGAAAAAGATTGTCAATACTATCTCTTTCACCAGATTTATCGGCAATCTTCAATGATACCTGTTCTCCCTGAATATCAAATATACTAAATAATTCATAGTTCTCATCAAACAATTTTTCATAAAAAATACTGCCATTACTATCATATTTAAAATCCAGAAGCACCATTTCACCAAAGATACTCATATAACAGGAATCCAAATCATTGTTGCCATCATATTCTGTAATGAATAAGCCAATATTTACAGAGTAATCAAGTGTATCAACAATCCCTCTTATGAATTCAACAGATGAATTAAGGAATGCATTCTGAATAACAGGTATTCTATTTAAACTAATTGAAAAATTCAGATATACACCAGTGCTAATAATGGTATCACTATGAAATGATCTGTATCCATCTTTATTAATTGTAATAAATACTGTATCATTAATTATTTCATATTCCTCAATAGTTCCCGAACTATCTGTGAATATGGTGTCATTATTAATAATTATTTCAGCATGATTAATCGGATCACCATTAACATTTTCAATTGTGATATTAATAAATCCAATACTAAAGGGATTATCGGGATCCAATTTTGCATCATGCATTACATCAATATAGCATCCTGAAAATATTATCATAATGAAAATGAGTATTTTTATCTTGTCCATAATATATCTAAAATATTAAAAATATAGGTTGATATTGAAAAATCAAATAACACTCTATTTAGTTTACTATAATTATTGTATCTATTATAAAGCAAGGTTGCGTCTTCAGTGTTTGATGCATTTTGATAATTATTCGATGCTTCATTCATAAGAAAATATGATGAAATGCCGGCAGCAACTGAAACAAAAAATACTGTACCAATTGTAAATGCCTTGGAGTTTTCCCCTCTATCCATCTGTCCCCATCCTGGAATTATTAATGATTTAATTATAAGATTGCTTTTTGAAAATCTACTATCAAATCTATCCCGCTTGAAAAAATAATAATCAGGTGATTCATTGATAAGTAATCTGACTTTATCCTGTGCATCTTTAAAAACCTCAATAATTTTTGGTGAAACAAATTCTTCTTTCAAATCATAATTAGGATTTAGATTGAGAATGTATTCAAAATTTAACTGTGCCTTTTTTGAATTGCCAAGAGCAACATAGGAAAAGGCAATATAGGTTCTAATATTCACTTCATCTTCAGTAACTATATCTTTACCGATCTTATCAATAATGTCCTCACCTATTTTTACTGCATCCGCATATTTTCCAGTTTCATAAGCAATTATTATATCATTTATTGAATATGCAAAAATCATAATCGGCAATATCATTATTAATATGAATAGAGTTTTCGTAATACCTCCTTCTCCTTTATTATAACATTGTCATTAATCTCCCCATTATCAGGATGTTTAAGTGTTACTTTATGAGGACCAATTAATAGATACAGAGAATCGGCTATAGGTGTTGTGCCAATCAAACTATCATCAACATAAACATCTGCCCATGGTCGTACAATCACTTTTAAATAACCATATGCCTTTTCAAGTTCCTTATCAATTCTCATTATACTATCTTCAATAATATTAATTTCCAATATAAGAATTTTTCTATTTGGATGAATCAATTTGAGCTCATGTATCCCTGTTCTTAAATGCAAATGATCTTCAATAGGCGTTCTATCTACATATACATTGTCAATATATAGATCCGCCCATGGAATAACATTAATATCAAGATATCCATATGTTTCTCTGATCTCTATTTTTATTAAAGGAAATTTCAAAGTATCATTTTTTTGAAGAACAAAAAGTGTTTCATATTCTTCAAATCCATCATCAACCGATTTGATCCTGTATGCTCCCCTATCCATTGTTAGGTTCATCGGTGTTCTTACCATTAATGAATCATTAATACTAATCTCTGCATTTGATGGATATGTATCTATATGCATAACAAAATTGTCTCTACTGGGAACCTCCACAAAAACTGTTTCAGGTATCCTTGAATTAACATAATTTATTACCTGAAAAAGTGAAACAATAATAAAAACAACAAAAAGAGAAACTAAGACAATCATTCTATATATATCTTTTTTTGTACTTATACTAACTGAAAGATTATATTCATCCTCAGTTTTTTCATTATCTTTGAGGAAATTATAAAAATCCTTTTTTGTATAAGAAGGGGCAAATTTGTTTATTACTGAAATGATATTATCACATGATTGTATCCTCTTTTCTGCACTTTTTTCCATCATTGAATAAATCAATTTTGTAATTTGCGATGGTGGTTTTTTCCCCTTAAATTTTATATTAATTGATTTAAGATAAAGTATATTATTAATTGCATCAAATTCCTTTTCCCCTACAAATGGATTTTTACCTGTAAGCATTTCAACAAAAGAAACCCCAAGCGAAAAAATATCCGCTGTTGGTTTTAATGGTTTCCCCATTAATTGTTCCGGTGGAAAATATGATGGAGTTCCTATATATGTACCGGGATTTGTAATATTCATATTCTCTCTTCTATATGCCAAACCAAAATCAGATATTTTCACTTCCCCACTTTCTGATATCATTATATTATCCGGTTTAAGGTCTCTATGCAGAATATGATTGGAATGAATATATTCTAATCCATGACATACTTCATCAAGTATGTAGAGAGCTGTTTTATATTGAATCCTTTTTCTCTTTTTTATAATATCAGTTAATGTATAACCCTTGATATATTCAAGTACAATATAAAGGTCATTATCACTTTCAAAAAAATCTATTATGCTAACAATGTTTTTATGCTGCAACTTTGCAAGAATTGCAGCTTCCCTCTTAAATCTCCTGACAAATTTTGCATCCTCAGCCAAATGAGGGTGCAATTTTTTTATAACTACCTCTCTACCAAGCGAAATTTGCACACCTTTATATATGGTTGCCATTCCACCTGTGGCAATTGGTTCAATTATCTTATACTTATCGGAAATATTTGCCATATCTTGTTATTTTATAACAATATCTGATTTTGTCAAATACAAAATTAATAAATGTTGTTACCAATAAAAAATATCCCCTTAAATTACTATAAATAAATGTCCCCTTTTTTGTAGGGGAACGGCGTGCCGTGTCCTCTTTCCCAACTATTGACTATTGACTACATAGCATATACTTGCAAATACTTTCATTCAATCTTCTTTTCCCTGAAGAATAATCTCTCTATTATTCACTGCATTTTCATCTTCAGGATCAATTTCTATAACTTTATCATAACATTCAACTGCCTCATCAAATTTTTCCTGATCTTCTAATATCAATGCCTTATTATACCACACATTTTTATCCATTGGATATATTTCTAATGCTTTATCATAACACTTTATTGCCTCATCAAGTTTACCTTGTTCTATAAGAACAATACCTTTATTATTCCATATATTTTTCATTTTTGCATTAATCTCTAATGCTTTATTATAACATTCTATTGCTTCATCAAACTTATCTTGATTAGCTAAAGCAATCCCTTTATTACCCCATGCATCTTCATCTCTTGGATACATTTTTATCACTTCATTATAACATTCTATTGCCTGAATAAAATTACCCTGCTGTCCCAATATGAATCCTTTATTATTCCATGCCTTTTCATCTTTTGGATTGATTTCTATAACTTTATCATAACACTTTATTGCCTCATTAAGTTTACCTATATTAGTTAAAGCAATCGCTTTATTCCCCCATGCTCCTGTATATTCCGGTTTAATTTCTATTACTTTATTATAACATTCTATTGCCTCATCAAATTTATCTTGTATTGCTAAAGTAAATCCTTTATTGCCCCATGCTTTTTCCTCTTTTGGATTAATCTCTATTACTTTATCATAACACCTAATTGCTTCATCAAACTTATCTTGATTAGCTAAAGCAATCCCTTTATTGCCCCATGCCGCTTCATATTTCGGCTTAATTTCTAATGCTCTATTATAACATTCTATTGCTTCATCATATTTACCCTGCTTTGCTAAAGCAATTCCTTCACTATTTAATTCATTTACATAATTATTATTCTCTTTTTTCATTTTCTCCTCCTAACTTATTATATTTATATTATGCAATAACTAATTCTTTGTCAATACTTCTTTTTCAAATATTACTATTTTCAATTAGTTATCCCTTTTTATGTAAAAAATTTTCAAATCTCTCAAATACTTCTTTTCTTTAAAAAATCAACAAAATCTACCGTCCCATGGAATCTCTGAAAAAAACTTATATTAATTCTGTTATTTCTGTATTAAGAAATTCACCAACACTTATACCATCTCCGCCAATAAGCATTTTTTTATCAACATGATGCTTTCGTGAAAACATATCCATTCCATATAATACAGTTTTTCTATAATGACTTTTCACTTCAATTGCAATTATTTTTCCTTCAATTATTAAAATAAAATCAATTTCGTAATTTCCATCCCTCCAATAATATATTTTACCATTATATTTTATTGCTTGATTAATTAAGTGGCTCCCTACTGCACTCTCAACAAGATGACCCCAATATACTTTATCTTTCTTTGCTTCTTTAATATTTTTTGATGTGTATGATGTAATAAATGCAGTATTTAAAACCTGCAATTTGGGACTTGATGATTGCTTTTTTATTTCCCTTTTTGAGTATTTCGGTAAACCCGCGACAATTCCAGCTTTTGAAAGCAAATTCAAATAATGGGCAATTGTAACAGTATTCCCTACATCATGTAATTGTCCCAACATTTTTGTATAAGACAGTATTCGTGATGAATATAATGCTCCAAGTTCACAAACCTGTTTTAATAGAGCTGGTTTTCGAATGTTTTCTAGAAATAGTATATCTTTAGAAAGTGTTGGTTCTATTATACTATTCAATATATATAATCTCCATCTTTGAAAATCATTTATTAGAGTTGCTGCTCCAGGATAACCTCCATATACAATGTATTTTTCCTCGTTCCAGCCAAATGCATTATTCATTTCTTTATATGACCAATGACCCATTCTTACAATTTCAAATCTTCCCATCAATGATTCTGTTCCTTTTTGCATAAGAATCGGAGATGATCCAAGTAATAATACATGAAGTTTAATCTTATTTTTTGTATCTTTTTCCCAATTTGACTTAATGGATTCTTCCCAATTATTTATTTTTTGAATTTCATCAAATATGATTAACCCCATATTTGATGATTTCATTTTTAAACGCATTATATCAAATTGCTCGTCAATCCAGGATAGTTCTTTAGTTGAAGGTATATCAGCTGTTACATAATGTGTGGGAAAATTCAATTCTAATATTAATTGTAAAGCAAGCGTTGTTTTTCCTATTTGCCTTGGTCCTGCAATAATCTGAATAAACCGTCTTTCTTCATTAAAGCGATTCCTTAGAACCTGTAATTCTCTTCTCTGCATTATTTTACTCATTATATTTAGTAATTTTACTCATTATTTTTAATTTGTCAAGTGATTTTTAACAGAAATGCAAGAAATCATTTAGCATTATAGGGTTCATAATTCTCCAATCCAAATAATACCTTATATTTACAATTAATTGCATATTTGCATCCTTGAAAATCCTGAGTTTGCCTGCCCTGAGTGCAATCGAAGGGTCATTTCTGTGAAAACAGGAATCCATCTTATCTACCATAGGTATATTCTGAATAATTGGAAGAATATGTTGAAATCCATCTTTTCTACCGTAGGGGAACGGCGTGCCGTGCCCTCTTGTTCTGCCTGCCCTGAGCATAGTCTACCATGAGCTGAGTCGAATGGCCGAAGGATATTATTTTCTTTGTCCGCCCTGTGTAGGGACAGGGCTTGACCTGTCCACCAAAACATTACCACCCTCTTGTTCTACCGTAGGGGAACGGCGTGCCGTGCCCTCTTGCTCTG
>JAUVJU010000194.1 GCA_030592285.1 Caldifarciminota bacterium | reverse complement strand
TTTATTTATTTCAGTATTATTCAGGTTATCTGTTGCATAATAATTATATGAATATGTTGAATCTATACCCATTATATTATCTATCACTGTATTACCATTCATAATATTAATATTATCATATCCATAATATATTGCTTTTACTCCACTTGATGGTGTGTTTATTGGCATATCATTTGATAGTAGTTCAATATCTGTTGCTGATGTTATTAATATTGTATCTGCTTTTAGATATGTGGGGTCAGAAACTGTCATTTCTGTTATTGGTGCTGAATTATCAATAACAAACTGACTATCTGCTTGTACTTCATTATTTAGATTATCATATCCAATAATATTAAGTAAGTATATATTCTCTAATAATGTATTTAGTTCTATGTTCACATTATTAGTAAATGTTCCCTGTATATCACTAATATCAATACTATAATTTACTTCTTTTACTCCACAGCCATTATCTATTGCTATTATATCAATAAGTGCATCTGATGTAACAAACTGCTCGTTGCTCTCATAATGCGGGATTGTGAATGTAATATTTATTGTTGGTGGTGTATTATCTATATGGAATACAAATTCCTGTGTTTCCTCAATATTACCTGCATTATCTGTTGCAAAATATGTAATTATATGTAACCCATCAGCTAAACCCATTAATCCAATCTCAATTATATCATTACTATCAATATATGAAGTTCCATCAATAGTATATTCAAGTTCTTTTATTCCTGACATATCATCTGTTGAAGATATTGTTATCTGTGATTCTTCTGTAAGGTATATATCTTCTCCACTTATATAATATGGTTCAGAATAGCTTAATACACTTACAGGCGGAGTACAGTCAAAATAGAATATCTGTGAATCTATAATACTATTACCTACATTATCCTCTGCTCTAAAGTACAATGTATCTGCATTTCTTTCCGTATAATCAAGATAGAATAGATTGCCTGAGTATTGATTCCATATTATATCATCATTTGGATTCTTAACTGTGTATAATACTTCCTTTATTCCTGATAATGTGTCATCTGCTATTATCCATATTGGTGTATAATCTGATATATACAGTTTACCATCTGATTCTAATTTCGGTTCTCCAATAACAAGTTCTATTGTTGGAACTTCATTATCCTGTATAAATGAGTACTCCACTATTCCGCTTTCATTCCCACAATTATCTGTTGCTAATAGTTCAATGGTTTTATTATTATAATCATTTCCTGTAAGGGATAATATATATGATGGATATGAATAAAGATTAATCATTGTTGTATCACCATCAATAATATATTTTAGATAATCCAAATAACTATAAGTATCAGTAAATAAGAACTCTGCCTGTGAAGTCGGATATTGATAATATACTTTATTATCATTCACATATACATTCTGATCTGCCTGCAATACAATTTCCGGCTCTGTATTATCTATCCTGATCAGCACTGTATCTATACCAATGTTTGTGTATCTATCCGAACTTTCGGCAAAAATCAATATACTATCACCTTGAATCAAATTACCTGTATTATACTCCTTTGATTCTCCATTTGATGTTGTTGCCATTTCATAATAAATATCATTAAAATTGGCATACCATGTTATTAAACTAATTGGAGTTGTGTGATTATATCCAAGTAATGTGAATTTATTATTATACCATTCATTATTTTCAGGTAATACTATTTCAATATCAGGTTTTCTATTAATAATGATCTTCCCTGTTCCTGCTTCACCTAATAAACCATTGCTTGCAAATGGAATAATAGTGAAACTGTATTCGCCATTATCACTGCTTCCTTCCTGAAGAATACCATTCCAAAAAAATGATGAATCATATGTCATTGTGGAAATAGATGTTGAATAAACATTATTTCCTTCTGAATCATTTATCATTATTAATGCATTTGTTGAGTCACTTAGTATTACCTTTATATCCTTACCTAAATAATCATTTATTATTGTTAAGGTGTCCATTTCAATAATTTTCGGTACAAAATAGTTGAATGAAATTTCCTTAATTGCTGAGTTTTTGTATTGATAAGTGGAATTACTGTCTAAACCAAGATTCATGAAATTTATATCAGTAAGTTTTCTTCCTCTATCAAGTGCATAATAATTACCAATAAATAAATGATTATAACCAATGAATATATTATCTATGGGTATTGAAATCCTCACCAATTCATCTGTTAATTCAAGAATCGCTTCTGATAAAGTATCCTTAATTCCAAAGAAATTAACAAGGGTACAGTCATCGGCCAATATTTCATTATTTTCCTTATTGTTCATATCAAAGAAATTATTCTGTTTATTATTCAATGCTTCCTTTTCTTTTAGTAATCTCAAAGCAGTGTAAATATTTTCAATTGGATCTGTTATCAATATTCCTATGCCTTTATTATTGATCCTGCTAATCATATCATTTGATTTTAATGTAAGCACTATATTGCTATCTGTCATTTCACTCACATATATTTCATCAAATTTTGATGTATCTGTTACTGTACTGTCAAGCAGCGTAATATATTCAATATTCATAGAATCATATATTGTTCCATCAATAGAGAAATTATAACCCACAATACCCGGATTAAAAATCGGTTGATCTATAGTTGGGAATTTCACTATTTCTCCCTGATTATTAATCCCATAGAATTTTAAACTATCTGCATAATGTTCTCCCATTTCATCAACTGTCAGATAATAACTTATTGTTGGTCTTTCAACTGTATTATACATTGAATACATATTTATTATTGGACAGAATGATTCACCTATAAATGGTTCTTCTCCATTATCCACTATCATTTCTGGTG
>JAUVJU010000189.1 GCA_030592285.1 Caldifarciminota bacterium | reverse complement strand
TATCAATTATAGTTAAAGATTTTAATAAAATTAAAATTGATAATATTATTAATCATTCTATTTTTAATATTGAAAAGCATTACGCACCGCTAATAAATGCATTTCTTCTATCAAAAACGAATGGGATGAAGTTTGAACGAATTGAGGATGGTTATTTAACATTTAGGATTACTATAAATGAATAAAACCGGAATAGTTTTATCGGGTGGTGTTTCTCTTGGTACATATGAAACAGGAGTAATGACATCATTCTTACAGGCAATGTATGAAAACAATGATATTAATGTTAGCTGTATAAGTGGTGCTTCTGCTGGTGCAATAACTTCCTTTATATTTGGATATACATTGTTTAAAGGTATATCACCATATGCTTTAAGAAATGTTTGGACTGAGAGTGCGGATATAAAGAATATGTTTAATTTTAAACCGCGGAATTTATTGGATTTCAGTAAAATGCGTAAAGAATTTAAATCATTTTTAAAAATTGATCAGGAATGTGTTTATCAGTATGGAACTGATGAATGTAAAAAAAACAGATGTAATAAATTTTGCTCAAAAAAGATATGCAGAAATGTAAGAAAAGAGAAAATAAAGGTTATTATTGAAATGACTGCTCTTGAGGGTTATATATCGGAAATAACTGATAAGGTGAGTGGAGAAACATATAAGAGTAAATTGCATAATGATTCCTTTATCATTGATTTTGAGAATTATGAAGCATATAATATAGATGATATAATTGATGCAGTATTTTCAAGTGCAGCAATGCAAATGGCTTTTCAGCCATTTAATATTAAAAGAAACAGAGAAGCATTTAAATATCCTTTAAGTAATGCCTATATAAGAGAAAACATTACTCTTAATTATGTTGATGGCGGTGTTACTGATAATTTACCATTCAAATCATTATTTGATAATTCCAATGGAATTAAAAATCTTTTAATGGTAATGCCGCATCCTTTTAATACTGATAAATTGATTGAGCATTGTAATGAATATGGCGGATTCGGAATATGCAAAAGTCAATTATCAGCACTTTTCAATGCAAATAATGCTTCTATTTATCAATCGCTATATCATGATATTAACATACTTTTTTCTACAAATAATAGTATTAGTGATTTTAATTTAATGTTGGAACAAGGAAAAATAAGTAGAGAGCAGTATGATGAAATAATGAAAGTAACAGGTAATACAAATAAAAATATAGTTGACTTTACTATTATCACCCCAAAAGATCCTATACAGGAATTATCAGGTGAGATCTTAAGCCATTTTGGCGGATTTCTTGATAAACGGGTTAGAGAATGGGATTTTTACATTGGATATGAAGAGGGAATGAAATTCTTGAAAGGAAATGGCTATGCTTTTGATTATTTATTTAAGAAACCAAAAAGGGATATGGGGAACATAACAATCTGGGAATTGAGAAATAAGCATTTTCTGTTATTTATTGCATTAAAAATTCCTATTATTATTTTTATTGAATTGTGTAGTATTATAAGAAAATTAATTTGTAAGAAATGATTGAGAATAATAAATCCATTAAAAACATATATAATGATAGACAAATAATAAAATTCGGATTCTATGGCTTTTTCAAGAATTTAAAATTCTTTGAACCATTTTTAATCCTTTTTTTTATTGCAAGTGATTTAAATCTTTTTAAGATTGGTATTCTATTTTCAATAAGAGAGATTGTAACATATATTCTTGAAATACCATCAGGTGCCTATGCAGATCTTTATGGAAGAAAAAATGCATTATTAATCTGTTTCATTTCATATATAGTATCTTTCATAATATTTTTCTTCTCATACAATTTTATATTTTTAGTAATTGCAATGATATTTTATGGAGTAGGTGAGGCATTCCGTTCAGGTACACATAAAGCAATTATCTTATCATACTTAAATCATAGAAATATTATAGATAAGAAAACAATTGTATATGGATTTACACGATCATTCTCACTTATAGGTTCCTCCATATCTGCAGTTTTATCAGTAATAATTGTAATATTTGCACCATCATTGAGGTGGATTTTTATCTGTTCAGTGATTCCATATTTGTTGGCCTTTATTCTTGTTCTAAGCTATCCATCATATCTTAATAAAAAAATTATTCATATTTTTAATATGAAAATAATTATTAAAGAGGTTTTGGAAACATTCAAGATAATGATGAAAAACATGCAATTATTTTCATCATTATTTTCATCATCAATATATGATGCTATTTTTGCAATAGTTAAGGATTATATTCAACCAATACTTGCAGCTCTTATTACAGGAGGCTTGATATTTTCAATGAAAGATAATAGTGAAATGTATCTGAAAATTATACTTGGGGCTGTATATGCTATGTTTTATCTATTCTCATCATTTGCTTCAAAAAATGCGTATAAGATCACGGATAAACGAGGTAAAAGAAAAACAATCAATATGATATTTGATATAACAGGCATTACTCTAATAATTATTGCATTATTTGTGAAATTAAACATTGCATATATAGTTGTTTTAATGTATTTACTGCTATATATAATGAAGAATATTAGAAGGCCAGTTATGGTTGATATAATAAGTACATATTCCTCAAATGAAAAAATGGCTACAATACTATCATCAGAATCACAAATGAAGGTACTTTTTATTGCAGTATTTGCACCCATTATTGGATTTGTTGCTGACAAAAGTGGAATTTTTACCGCATTTATTGGTATTGGTGTATTTATGTTTATTATAAATATTTTTATTAGAAAGGGATTAAGATAAAATTTAGAGTAATTCTTTCTATAAAGATTAGTTATCTTTTCTTTTCTACTCCGTCACACAAGTAAACGGAGGAGCTGCTACACATTGTATGCAGCAAACAGGGCGAATGTGCAGATGTATATTCTGAATAATTTGAAGAATATATTCCTTCTCTTTCT
>JAUVJU010000164.1 GCA_030592285.1 Caldifarciminota bacterium | reverse complement strand
AGGGACAGAGAATATAATGTCTGAATTGGGATTTAGTGCTGGACTATCAGCAAAGGGTGAGACGGGCTATATATTCAATGAATCGGCATCAACAATAAAGATCAATCCTTCAATTATTGGCAACTTAAATAATTCAAATATTGTATGGACACATTCTGAGATGAATTATAATCAATGGAATGATTATATAGCAATGAGAGTACCAGTTAAATTCAAAGGAATGAATATAGGAATAGGATTATCCTGGAATAGATTATGGATTGATGGTATTCCTGTAACAGAAGCAGGAGATACAATAGATGGAACTAATTTTCAGGAAATCATATATAATGGTAATACCAATATGAGTATGAATGAATATGCAATTGGCTTATCATTATCAAAAAGCATTGTAAGCATAGGAATGCTTGTTAAATATACACATGGAAATCTACTTGATTATTCAGTTAAAGGATTGGGCTTTGATGCAGGTATTACTGTACTAAAAGAAGTTAATATTCCAATAATTAATAGTATAGGAACAGCAGTAGTAATAAAGGATATTATGGGAACAACATATGATTGGAATACAGGTTATTCAGAGAAAACAGATATGATAGCGGAGATAGGACTTGGAATGAGTATAGATATTCCTAAATTGGGAGAGAATGCATTTAATATTGAAGGAGCGATATGTAAATATATTGGAGATAATACTGATGTGGTATATAAAACAGGAGCAGAACTATATATATTACCAATGATACCCATACGGCTTGGATATAATGGGAACAGTATATCAGGTGGAATAGGTATTGAAACAGAGCATATATCAGTTGATTACAGTTATTCTGGAGTGCAGGACTTGGAGCCGGTACATAAGGTTAGTATCGGACTGTTTTTCTAAGAAGAAAAACAGGTACGCTGGTAGCTGAGTGTGCTGGTACGCTAGTAGAAAATAAAGAAAGTAAAAAAATAAAAATTATGGAAGGACTGATCTATGAATAAATTTAAATCTCTTGTATTAAAGGCAGATGGAACAAATTGTGAAATAGAAACAAATTATGTATTAAAGAGAAGCGGCTTTGAGTCAAGTATTCTTCATATCAATGATATATTGAAGGACAAATCAATTATTGATAAATTTTCATTTATTATTATTCCCGGCGGTTTTTCCTATGGGGATTATACAGGCAGCGGAAGAATAGTTGCTTCAATCATAAGAAATCAGCTTATTAAAGAAATTGGCAAATTTATTGATAATGGGAAACTAATATTAGGTATATGTAATGGTTTTCAAGTACTGATCAAGTCGGGAATATTGCCTAACTTAGATAGCGACAACAAACAGAATGTTTCTTTGATCTTTAATAATAGTCATCAATATGAAGATAGATGGATACGATTAAAAACATATCCCAATTCTGTATTTACACATGGAATAGATGAAATAATGGAATTACCCATTGCACATGCCGAAGGTAAATTTGTATATGAACATGAAGATATAAGCAGGATAAAAAATACTATTACAATGAAATATGTAGATGAACATGGTGAAATTGATGAGAATTATCCTATAAACCCTAATGGTTCAATGGATAATATTGCTGCAATTTCTGATAAAAGTGGAAGAGTAATGGGCATGATGCCGCATCCTGAGAGGTTTTATAGAAAGGAATTATACTATAAAGAAAACTATAATGGTATTACAGGTGATATATTGTTTGATAATGCATATAAATATATTAAGGAGGAATTATGATTAATAAAGGAATGTTCAGAATGTATGATATAAGGGGAATAGCAGAAAAGGATTTAACAGATGAAAATGTAATTCTTGTTGGTAAGGCATTTGCAACATATATTAAAAGGAGAGGTGGGAAAAAGGTTGTGGCAGGAATGGATGTGCGATTATCCAGTCCACGCATAAAGTCCGCTTTTATAAAAGGTGTTCTTGAAACCGGAATTGATGTTATTGATGTTGGGGAATGTACAAGCCCAATGCTCTATTATGCCCAACATTATTTATCTGCTGATGGCGGTATTATGGTAACAGGCTCACATAATCCTATTGATTATAATGGACTTAAAATGGTTGATCCTGATGTTACAATACTTGGTGATGTTATTCAGGATTTTTATAAAATGATCATTGAAGAAGATTTTGAAACTGGTAATGGCAGTATTGAAAATATCCCAATTGAAGAGGACTATATTAATATGTGCCTTGAAAAAATAAAAATAAATAAAAAACTTAAAATTGCTGTTGATCCGGGTAATGGCACGGCGGGTCCTCTTGCTGAGAAACTATTTGAAAAATTGGGTATTGAGGCATTAATAATTAATAAGGAAAAGGATGGCAATTTTCCCAATCATCTTCCTGATCCAACTGTTCTTGAATATATTGAGGAATTAAGAAATATTGTGAAAACAGGTGATTATGATATGGGTATTGGATATGATGGAGATGCCGATAGAATAGGACTAATAGATGAAAATGGCGATGTGATTTTCGGTGATCAGATACTTGGCATTCTTGCCTATGATCTGCTTTCACGGAAAAAGGGAGAAAAGATTGTTTTTGATGTAAAATGCTCACAGGGATTAGAGGAAATGATCGAGCAGATGGGAGGAAAGCCCATAATGCATAAAACAGGACATTCACTATTAAAGAGAAAAATGAAAGAGGAAAATGCATTGCTTGCAGGCGAGATGAGCGGTCATATGTTCTTTAAGGAAAATTATTTTGGTTTTGATGATGGTGTTTATGCATCACTTTTAATAATGCAGATTGTATCAAATTCTGATAAAACATTATCTGAGATCAATAAAAATATGCCTTATTATAAATCAACTCCTGAAATAAGGGTTGATTGCAATGATGATGATAAATTTGCTATTGTGGAAAAGATTGTAAAAGCATATAAGGATAAAGGAAATAGAGTAAATGACATTGATGGAGCAAGGGTGTATTTTGACGGCGGCTGGGCACTTGTAAGGGCATCCAATACACAGCCCATCTTAGTGATGCGTGTAGAAGCAGATACAGATGAAGCACTTGAAAGAATTAAGAATGAAGTGAAAAGTGAATTAGCAAAATATCCTCAAGTAAATATTGATGGCATATAAAAAATATATTGGCATAATTGGCGGTAATGCAATTACCGATGAATTATACAATGAATGTATAGAAATTGGTAAAATGATATCAGAGTTTAATGTACCTGTGATCTGTGGTGGAAAGACAGGTGTAATGGAAGCAGTGAGCAGGGGAGTAAAAGAAAAGAACGGCATGGTAATAGGAATACTTCCCGGTGAAAAAGATGAAGCAAATATATATACAGATATTACTATAGGAACAGGATTAGGTATATCCAGAAATCTTATTATAATAAGAAATAGTGATATTATTATTGCTATTAATGGTTCTTATGGCACACTTTCAGAGATTG
Organism: Caldifarciminota bacterium; assembly: GCA_030592285.1. Lineage (GTDB taxonomy): Bacteria > Hydrothermota > 32-111 > 32-111 > 32-111 > JAUVJU01. The sequence continues at coordinate 354 of JAUVJU010000164.1, read as the reverse complement.
CTTTTTCAAAACAGATGAATAAACCCATAATTGGATATAAATGCAAATGGGCAGAAGCAACAGAAATAGAAAACACAGAAAACATTGAATCCATAAAAGAATTTATCAATAAGCATATATGAAACATCTGAATATTACTGTAATGGGGTATGTACAGGGAGTGGGATTCCGTTACTATATTTATAGAAATGCCGTTAGAATTGGAATCACAGGATATGTAAAGAATTTATTTAATGGCAATGTATTTATTGAATGTGAGGGTAATGAAGCCCAATTAGAGGAATTCATTAATATTACAAAATGCGGTCCAATATCATCCGATGTTACCAATATTGATATTGAAAATGGTGAATT
>JAUVJU010000205.1 GCA_030592285.1 Caldifarciminota bacterium | reverse complement strand
CCTTCTGTATCATTTCCCACTATATTGATTGTGAACTTGTTGGATTCATCTATTCCGCCCATTGAAGGAAGAACTCCGCCATCAATAACTTTTACTTTTACTTTATAATCATTACCATTCAATAATGATGAAATATTCCAAGAATATGGGGATGTCACCTCTCCTGCTGTTCCTTTTGTTATTTCATACCACACATCTCCACCATTTGGTGAATAATATAAAAATACAGAATCAATATATGCACCTGATGCACCATCTGCTAATTGTGTCCATGTTATTGATAAAGGTGAAGAATTAACATTTTCACCACCTGTGGGTGCTGTTAATGTAGTATATGGATGATTATGTCCAATAAGCCATATCAAATCCTTATTAAGTATATCTGAACGAATTGCACTGGGATCACATGCTGTATCAATCTGTGTTATTTCAAATGCATTGAAAATAGTTCTTGTCTTGTATCCACCCCATACACCATCTCCCGGTGTACCAAGGATATCATTGGATTCCCATTTTGTACCGCACATACCAGTATTTGTACCATCATCCCAGTACCATACATTACTGGTTGTTCCCTTTACAAAAGCATTAGCAACTCCATTAATCAGATCACCATCTGCACCTTCTCTATATGGATTATATGATACACCGCCTGTATAGACACCGGAAATCGGATCACCAAATCGTCCATAAATTGTAAAGTTTCCTGTTTCAACAAGATCAAAATAATACTCACCCATTAAATAATTTATCACAAATAATGAATCAGCAGGTGTTGCATATGTACATAGACCCCATCCAAGATCATGTCCTGTAAAGGCAATTCTTCCGCCGCCCTCTTCATATCTTTCAATGGAGTCCTGCTGATTATCAGTAATTTGAGGATAATTTTCCTGTCCTGATTGTAAAAATATTGCTTTATAGGTCTTCATTAAATTATCAACCGGGATCATACCATAATTATTCAGTGATGTCTGCCACCATGAATATGTCCATCCACCGCCTTCAATTGCATCTACAAGATAATCAGGATGTGCAAACAATGCACTTCCAGGATCCAAATCATTATCTGTAACTAAAACAAGAATATCTGTTGATGACATATCAATAGTTGCAAAACTATAATGTTTGCCTGCATTGTCATCCCTTACAGTATTTCCTTTATGGTCAACTGATTCTACATCATAATAATATATTGTATTGGCAGTAAGACCAGAAAGAATAATTGCAAAATCACCTGAGTGATCTGTAACAAGATTTGGATCAACAGCTGTTTCTGAACCTAAGCCTGTTGTTTCTCCATAATAAACCTTTCCTGTTGCTACTTCTGTTGTGTTCCATGCAATAAGTGCTCTTGTGCCTGATACTGATTCTAAGTGTACATTATATATAGTTAAAAATTCACCATCTGTTGTTGCCATTGCTTTAAGTGTTGCTACCGGAGCTGCATCCTCATATACAGCCCATATTGTATCATTTGATGTTATAGCAAGTATGCCATCATTGTTAATATTAAGTATATAATCCATATTAATAGTACCTGTAAAAAGCCCTTCGCCTGTGCATGTAATTGTTTCTGTATCTCCTACCATACTATAAAGCATTACATTCACATTTGTAAGCCCTGCACTATTGTCAGATACCGAGATGGTTGCTATTGAATCAACTGTTGAATACACCGCTTTGTCAAACTGAATATTACCATTTGATTGATTATTTATATTATAAGTGATAACAATTGCATATGGCTGTGGTGCTACCTCAATATTGCTTGCATAAACCCTTGCTGTCCACACTCCTGTTTCAGGCAATGCAATTGTATGCTGTTCCATTGGATTAATTATATCATTCAAATCATAGGGAATGCCTGATGGTGATGTTAAAATCAAATCCAAGTCATTCATTAGTACAGAATCATTCATTACATTATTATAGCCTGTAAATGGATATGGATAGTCAGTCCAAACAAGTGATACTTTCAAATCAGAAGAATTATCTGTAACATTGAATTGATAATCAACATATTCATCCTGCATAAGACCATCTTGAGCATCATGTAGTGCAACTGCTTTTGGAGATATATCATTCATAAATGTCACATTATACAATGTATATCTGCCAAAACCAATATCGGAATTGGGGACTGTCTGCGTCATATTCTCGCCTGAATTGATTATCATTGCTCTTAAGAGAGCAGATGATGGAGTAGGAATAGTATTAGCTGCAACAGCTGCACCTGTGGGATAAAAACCCTGTTTGAGCCAATCCCTCATTACTGCTGTTGCACCTGCTGCAAATGGACATGACATGGAAGTTCCACCGATTGTTTTATAATCCGAACCCGCTCCTGATGTAGCTCCGTCAACTGATTCTATACCGCCTTGGTCACCTTGACCCTGCTTATAGCCAGATCCCGGTGCCATTATTGTAACACCCCATCTGCCATCCGCAGTAGGTCCCTGTGAAGAAAAGAATGCAGCACCATCTGGGGTACTTTCAT
>JAUVJU010000166.1 GCA_030592285.1 Caldifarciminota bacterium | reverse complement strand
TGATATTTTTTAACATAGGGTTTCTGTTTCACAAGAAGAATAAAACAATAATATTAAAATTTGAAAAACCATCATAATTATGTCTTTAATATAGGTATGAAACAAGATAATATAATAAAAAAGGGGGAAAATTGATAGCAATAATAATGATTATGATGAGTGCATGTATATATACTATGTTATTTACATCAAGAAAGATGAGAGGATTCATTATTGGCAGCATATTTTTAACAATAATAATTGATACAATAAACATAATAATGATTGTAAGTGTATATGCAATATTTGGAATATATTTCTGCATATTTTCAGTAATTGCAGTAGAGATGTTAAGTGTTATGCTTTCATTAAAGATGATAAAGGATATGGAAAATGAAGTGAAAAAGATCAAAGATGTTCATTGATGTTGTTTATAACAGAATTAAATATCAAAGATGCGTATTTTTAATGATGGAAAGACAAATTATTTAATGAAAAGTTTTTTATTTGTTTCCCCTCTCATAACATTCAAACAATGTTGGAGTTTTTTCCTTATTATTGATATTGTTTTTTCTGTGCTTACCGACAAATTCACCTTTTTCCTTTCTTTCTTTAAAGGTTTTCTTGACTATGTGTTTTGGAATTTCTTTCATAGCAGAAGGAATCTCGTTTTCATAGTTCTTTAATCTTTTGGATGTATAATCAACATATTCTTTTGATATGTCTATTCCTGAATAATAATGACCTAAAATTTTTGCTGCAACTAATGTAGTTCCACTGCCACAATATGGGTCTATTATAATGCCTTCTTTATATTCATCCATTATAGAATAAATTGCTCTTATAGGTAATGTCATAGTAAAAGGAGCTGGATGAGGATTTTTACTCTCTGGTGAAAATCTCCAAATAGATGTTAAAAGTGCATGCTTAGATTTTAATTCTTCACCTATTATATTGTTTTCCTTTGGTTTATATAGCCAATATATATGTTCATTAACTTGCCAAAATCTCCATCCTCTTATATTAGCTGCTATCATTCTATCCCAAACAATTTCCTGTCTTATAACCCATTTTGTTTTTCTTAACCAATCCATAGGATGAATCATAACGCCCCTTTCCCATCTAATCTTATGATTATAGAAAAAAGAACCTCCAGATTTTATAACCCTATAAAGTTCATCTAAAACACTTATCTGATTTTTTTGATACTCTATTTCTGGCAAGTTATCAGTTGCATTTTTGTAAATAACTTTATTTACAAGCCATCCTTTTTTATTTTCTCTTTTATTATATGGAGGTGAGGTTATTCCCATATCTACTGAATTGTCAGGGAATTGTTTTAATACAGTGAGTGCATTCCCACAGATAACTTTATTTTTTACTTTTTTAATCATCTGAGGAAATTCCATCTAAAAATTTATAAAATCCTTTAACAATATTTTCCCTATATTTTTCCAGATCTGACTTTGAAAGAAGAAATACTGCTTTTGTTTTTTCGCAATAAATGTAATCTCTGTAATCAAAGTTTGCACTTCTCAAAAACTGTCCTGTGACATCTCCTTTGGGGAATCTTCTTTCCAATTGCTTGCTTAGTTTTTCAGTGAAAGCTTTATATACAAATGGGAATTCTATGATATAAATTAATTTTCCATCAACAAAGCCGCTTGCAATCATATGTACCTTTTCTTTCAAATCTCTTTCAAATCTTTTGTGAGTATAATCTGTGAAATTTCCTCCGCCATTTAGTTTTCTTTTTCCACCATTTCTAACATTTTTAGGTTTTGCTTCACACATTATGGGTTTTCCATAAACATTTTGTTTATAACCATTGTATCCTATTTTACCTTCAGTATGATTATAACCTGCAATTGTTACTGTAAGATATTCTCGTAAGGTAGAGGAATTCTTGTCATTTATGTATATTGTAATTAAGTCTGTCAAAACACCCATTAAGTTATTTTTAGATTTTCCGAGTAGATATTCATTTAATTCTTTACTTGTTCCTGTTGCGTAAATATTTATAATTTCTGATAATTCTTTATTCATTTTTTCTTTCCTTTAAATTTTAATTTTCTTGTTTCAGTTTTAAATAATGTATAAAATTATTCAGTGTAATTACATTTATTCTAAAATGAGCGATTTTTTTATTCATGCTTAAGAGTATAACTATTTCTTAGAATTTGTAAAGTTTGATTTAAAGATGGTAAGTTAAGATGATTATTAAAAGAATTGTCATCACTACTACATTTAGTATTTTTTCAAGGAATTAGTAATATATAAAATTTGAAAAATACCCATAAAAGGGTCTTTAATATAAATAAGAACCTGGAGGTTGTTTGAAAAAGTTTTTATTTGGCTTTCTTTTGTGTTTAATTTTGGTGTCAGATGTTGTGTATGATGAGTCCAATATTTTGGCAGATACATTTAAATTGATTGGTAAAAGTACATCATACTATACAAGGAAAACAAAACGAATAATAAGTAAAATGAGTAGTTCTGTTGATAAATATGGTGGAAGTTATGCACAAAAGATTACCCAGAAAAAAACTAAATATCCATCAATAAATCTTAATGAAATTATAAAGGAAACAAATTTAGAGAAAGATGTGTTTCGCAAAAATGTTGCCAATAGTGCAATTGAGTGTCTTGGAATAGGGTATAAATATGGAGGAACAAACAAGGCAGGATTTGACTGCTCAGGATTTGTACAGTATATTTATGGGAAGAATGGAGTGAAAACTCCAAGAACTGTTACTGAGATGGTAAATTCAATAAATAAGACAAGCACCCCGCAAAGGGGAGATCTAATAGTGATAAATGGATACAAACATATTGGGATCTATTTAAATGATGGGAATTTCATACATTCATCCTCATCGCAAGGAATAACAATAAGTAATGTAGATGAGATGTATTATAAAAATAAGATTACTTGCTATTTGACGGTTTTTTAGAATTCAGAGTAAAACATTGGTGGGATGATAAACAGTGAATATTAGAGTAGGAAAAAAGAAAAGAAATACTGGATTCCGCATCAGGTGCGGAATGACAGAAAGACAGGAGGGGACGGAGGATGCAAATATGCAATTATAATTTAAACAAAAGGGCACGGCACGCAAAATACAATTACTTTGTTGGACAGGAAGTGGGGGTTTCGCGAACCGCCCCTACGGTAGAAAGAGAATACTGGATTCCAAATCAAGTTTGGAATGACAGAAAGGAGTAGATACAAGTGAATGATTTTTTTAAGATGATTGGCGGGATAATATTATTGATCATTGTTTTGGGATTATTTTTCCGGTTTATTGGATTTCTTGCATCAGGCGGATGGGTTGGAGCAGTAATTCTCATTATTATAGTGATTATTTTAATAAATAAAACACAGTAAAAATTGAAAATTCCCGGAAAAAAGGTCTTTATATATAGTGAAACTAAAAAGGAGATTGAATGAGTGAAATTCTCAAGAAAAAAGATTTGAAAATTTTTGTCCATGGACCTGTAATGGGAAACACCTATGCAATTGATATGCCTAATCTTGATATACCCAGAAGAGAGGTCTATTTGAAAAATGATCAGCAAAAAGCATTAAAAACATTTGCGGAATGTGATTATATTGTAAAGGTGTATGAATATAAACTATTAATTAATGATGATAAAGGGAATTGTGTATTTGAATATTCCAAAGAATACAAAGAGATATTTGGAATTATTATAATGCATATTTTGGAAATGGAACTTATGGAATCAGGAGTAATGCCT
>JAUVJU010000162.1 GCA_030592285.1 Caldifarciminota bacterium | reverse complement strand
TATGATGATTATGTAAAATTGTATTTTAATTATCCTATTGAACAAATTGATACAAGTATAATTGATTTAGATGTAGTCTTAACATTGAATAATAGTCATAGTTGGTATGATGGAACAGGAAATATAAAATATATAAGTCATATAAACAATAATACAGAAATGGTAATATTCCTATCAACAGATACGGCATTACCAACAATAGCAGTAGGAGATACAATATACCACGATTCAATAAGTATAAAAGATGAGAGGAATTATTCCTATCTCAAAAAACCAACAAACAAGTTTAATAATATATGACATAACAGGCAGAGAGATAACAAATAAGATCCACAATAAACAGGGAACATATAAATTAAACTTATCTACATATCCCTAAGGGTATATACTTTATTAATCTTAAAGCAGATGACAATACAATATCAAGAAAAATAATAATATTCTGTAAATTAGTAATTATCCATAAAAAAAATACTGGATTCCTGCTTTCGCAGGAATGACACACCCAGAGCGGGATTGCAAGAAAGAAATGCGGGGACGGAGTTTGGAAATTTGGAATTTATTCAGGAGAGATTTATAAGTATTAATTATTTGTTGATTTATATTATAGAAAATAAAAAATCCAAAAATCCAAACTCCGTCCCCGACGGAGAACTCAGGAGAAGTAGTAATAGAAAGTGATTGAGGTAATTGAAGAAATAAAATAGTATTGAGAAAAAATTGATTAAAATAATTCGTGAGTGGATAAGGAGATTGCTTTTTCGCTATTGCTCATCGCGATGACGGAAATAGCGAATAAGATTCTTCATGGGTATAGCGAGGAGAGGTTTCAGAATGACAGTAAAGGACATGACCTATAACATATTTTTCGAATTACTTCTGTTCAATACATTCCTCAGATTACTCGGAATATACCTTGGATTACTAATAACACACATATCCTTCGGATTATTCAGAATATATTCTCGAATTACTAATGACGCACATATTCTTCGGATTAATGATATGCTTTTCGTAATATATTCCTCAGATTACTCGGAATATACCTCAAATTACTAATGATGCACATATTCTTCAAATTATTCAGAATATATCCTACAAAAAGGTATAGCAGATTCAAATGATATAGATTTATTAATTGTATCTGATCAATTTTCAGAGAAATTTATTTTTGCAAGATCAAAATTAACAAGAGGATTACATATTGAAATGGTTGAAAAATTCAGGAAACCATTTGATATTATTTATTTATCTACTGAAGAATGGAAAGAAAGGGTTATATAAAATCCTTAATGGTGCTAGTATGCACAAATTTGAATTTCCCATCCCTCTTTAAATCATTATTGTTCATATTTTGTTTCTTGTTATTCCAATAGAAATCCCACTATTGACTTTAATATTTATGACAATATAATAATAAAATGAAAAATTACTACAAGATTTTAGGGATAAAAGAAGATGCTTCAAGAGCTGAAATAAAGAAATCATATATTCTACTTGCTAAAAAGTATCATCCTGATAAATTGAGTGAAGAAGACAAGGAAAATGATATATTTTCTGATATTTCCGAGGCATATGCTGTTTTATCAAATGAAGATAAGAGAAAGGAATATGATGAGAAACTGGAAAAAATGAAAAAAGGTGAGAATGTAGAAAAACAGCAGAGAGAAGAAAAATTCCAGAAACTTATTATAAAGGCAAAAAGAAAAATTAGATCCAAAAATTATAATGAAGCAATGATAATACTTGAAAAAGTAAATCAGTTCTATAAGTATTCAGACCAGAAACCAACTCCTGAAATTAATTCATGTACGGGATTTGTGATGTATATGACAGGTAAAAATAAAAGAGAAGCAATTATACTTATGGACAATGCAATTACTGAGACAATGTTTAATAATGAGGATATTCTTCTCAATCTTACCGAGGTTTATTATATTGCATGTGAGAAACTTAAAGCACGAGAATTATTGAAAAAGGCAGCTAAATTGAATACAAGAAATAAAAGAGCAATTAGGATAAAAAAACAATATGATCCCAAAAAGAAATCTTTACTAGATATAATCTTCAGGAGAAAATAATGGATATAGATAAATTAATCAAGGAATCCGCAAAAAAAGTAGATGGATGCATTGCAGTATCTTTGGTAGGAACAGATGGAATTGCTTTAGCAACCTTTACAAAAGGAATCAATTCCGATTTGTCTCTTGCAGATGCTCAACTTGCTACATTGTCCACTACGGCTGAAACTATTTCAAAAGAAATTGGAGCAGGTGATATTGATGAGATTATTTTAGTAACAAAAAAGATGGTTATTGTTAGTGGTTTAATTGGAGAGGACTTTTACATCTATTATGCATTATCCGGAAAAAATCAGAATGCCGGACTTGCAAGATATGAGATCAAGAGATTGGCAAAAGAGTTAAAGGAATTTCTATACTGATTAATGTTTAATGAAATATTTCTTATATTATTATCTCTGATAACAGGGATAGTGTGTGCATTTAATGGCATAAATCCATTGATATGTTTTATATTTATATTTGCAGCAATTGTTAAAAAAAGAATTATTATAAATATCGCATTATCTATATGCTTCATTTCAGGATATATTCTATTTGCTTCAATACCTGTTTATAATATGAAGAGCAATAATATTAGAATGACAGTTAAGGTGGATAGAACATTAAAGTATGGTTATATTGTAAAAAATAAATACAATTTTCTTATGAATAGTAATGAAGGATTCTTTGAAGGAGATGAGATTGAAGCATCTTTTCAAATAAAGGAACTTAATCCTAATAGTGGTTTTGAGAGTTATCTTATTAGGAGTAATATTCATCATTCAATTAAGCCAAATGAAATTTTCAGTGTAGATAAAGGAAAAGGAATTGCTAATTTAAGAACAAAAATAATTAATAGAGTAAGAAATCTTTTTAATGATGATGCTGGTGGTTTTATTAATTCTGTTCTATTGGGATATAGAAATGACTTGAATCCTGCATTAAAAGAGGCATTTTCATCAACAGGTACGGCTCATTTTCTTGCTATTAGCGGACTTCATACAGGCATTGTTTATCTGTTTTTAATTTTTCTTCTATATGTATTTCCTATACCAAAAAACATCAAAACAACTATTGTATTAGCAATATTAGTATTTTATACATTTATTACATATGGTAATCCACCTGTTGTTAGAGCTGTAATATTTATTCTTCTTGCAGAAATAGCATATATATTGAAAAAGCCGCTTAAAATTGAAAATGTTATATATATTGCTGCAATAATCATTATTGTGGTTAAACCGTATTCAGTTTTTTCCCTATCATTCTGGTTATCATTTTTATGTGTTTATGTAATTATTAAATTAATTACCTTATTAAATACAAAAATACCTATTTTGGGATATGTGCTTCTTTCAATTATGATACCTATATGTACTTCACCTATAATTCTTTACTTCTTTAACAGATACTATATTTTGACATCATTATTAACATTATTACTTATTCCTGTTTTTACTGTTTTTTTACCAGTATCAATCATTGCTATTTTAACAGGCAATATATTCATTGTGAATGTATCATCCTTTATTTATAGGATCATTGAATCAATTGTTTTTATGGGCAATAAAATCCCGGTTCAGATAAATATAAAGCCGGATCTACCATTTGTTATTATTTGTTTATTATACATTATTTATGCTTTAAACAGAAAGTATAAGGAAACTATATTTATATCCATAAGTGCATTAATGTATTCAATAATTATTTTGATATCAAGTATTTAATGATATGACCGATTTTGTTAAGAGTAATCCAAGGAATATGCTCATCCTCTTTCTTGTCCTGCCCTGAGTTAATCGAAGGGTCCT
>JAUVJU010000002.1 GCA_030592285.1 Caldifarciminota bacterium | reverse complement strand
TTATTCGGAATCAACATATTCCTCAGATTATTCGGAATCAACATATTCCTCAGATTATTCGGAATCAACATATTCCTCAGATTATTCGGAATATGCATCTGTGAATTTTGATCATTTATAAATTCATTGTGTTTGTAGGGGTATATTCTGAGTAATCCGAAGAATATATTGGTTCTAAACCCGCCCACCATTTTATTTGGTTGTGTGACGGAGTAGAAAAGATAAACAATAGATGTTAAAATAATGCGTAATACATTCCTCAAATTATCGGAATGTACCTCCATTGAATGTGTGAGGTAGCATGCCATAGGCATGCCAGGAAAAGATAAAAAGAATAATCATGATGAAAAGGCTCACACATTTACTCTGATGAACTCCGAGAGAAAATCGGGTTGTTTCTATGCTCATCAGAGTAAACAGTCCTCACCTTTCCAAAGAAAAACATTAGGAGCAGAAACGGATAAAGATAAACAATAAGGATAAGAATCTTTTCTGCGGAGGAGGGCAACCAATATAATCAATTATTACTATATTTAACTTGACAATATATATATATTATATATAATTAATAAAAATAGGAGGTTTAATGAAGAAAAATAGCTTATTAATATTATGTATTATGCTAATAACAATTGCATCATGTGCAATGATAACACCAGCACCGGATTTTGTAATTGATGATTATGATCCAATTGGATGCTATGTTGATATCACCACAGTATCAGTGCCTGTTACAACAGTAGTAATGACCAATATATCAAGTGTTGATGCTTATCTAACAAGAATTGAAATGGAATATCTGCACAATGATAATCGTTTATACTATTGGGGCGGAAATAATAATGATCTAAGATTATCATTTCCAGGATCCGAATGGGTAAATGGAGAAATGACTGACAAATCCACTCTTACCTTATACAATTATGAATTCCCATTTCCCACAGAAGTATATGATGAAATGGATGAAAATGATTGGACAGAAGTTAATATGAGGGTTTATATTACTATTAAAGATATTACTTATGGTAAGGAGACTACTAAATATTTTGATTATCATATAATGAAAACTGATTAATAAAGGGGAATCATTTCCCCTTTCCTATTTTTTCCCAAATCATATTCTGATTTTTTAACATCAATTGAGATTCTCCTGAAACAGCTATACCAGTTCTAAATATACTATCCGCTTCAAAATAAGATAAAATTGCTTCATTAAAAAATACAGCAGCCATAGGAAAATTGAATATAGTTACATTTATCTTTGCACTAAGTTCAGATGTAGAACCTTCCCTAAAGTATATTGCCCCTAAATTATTATGAGCCAAACGAGAGGTTGGTGAAATACCTATGATCTTTTCCATTACTTTTCTTGCTTCAAAGAAATTATTTTCCCTTATCAGCACAAGTCCCAAGTTGTATAATGCTTTAATATTATAATCCTCCAATTCTATTGCCTGATTAAAATATTTTTTCGCTGCTATTAGATCATTATTATGTGCATAAAGTGTTCCAATATTTATTATTGCATTAACATACTCATCATTGTATTTTAATGCTTCTCTATAATAAAAATATGCCTGTTTTACATCACCCTGTTCAAAATATTCAAGACCAAGATTATTATTTCCTACAACAGAGCCGGGGTTTTTCTTAACAGTATATTGCCATAATGATTTTTCTGTTTTGAAAACTGGGATATATATCATTAATAGTACAAGATATATAATTGGGATTATCCATATCCATTTATTGTTTCTTAATTTTCTAAGTATTGCATAAAGTAAAATAAGTAAAGAAACTGAAGGAAAAAACAAGTATCTGTCTGATAAGAGATTGAGAACAGGAATTAAATTTGATAATGGTAGGTATGAAAGAAAAAATAGTACCATTGAGAACAAAATGAACTTATTCTTTCTGAATCTATACATTAAATATACATATAATAATGATAATAATCCCATTATTATTTTCAATGCATAGTAACCACCACTAATGGGTACATAATAATCCACTGAAAGATTAATTGGGAAAATCAGTTTATATATATACATAATAAATAGATATGGCTGAATAAGAATAATATGATAATATTGTAATTCCTTGAATAAACGGTTACTTTTCAGGAATTCATTCATATTAGTAATATTAGGTAGATAAAATCCTGTTTTAGAATTAAACAGTAAAACAATAATACCCATTAAGTATATTATTCCAAAAACAATGTAATACTTTTTATTGAGTTTCTTTCTAAATATCAAATCATACATAAGAAGTATAATTGGAAGCATTATTGCTGTTTCTTTTGACATTATTGCAAGAATAAAAAATATAATGGCTATTACATATTTCTTTTTAATATGACTTATAAATGTTAATAATGAAAAGATATATAAAAACATTTCCTTTCTGTGTGTTACTATTAACAGTGTTGATGCATGAACAGGATGAAATGCAAATACAGTCATACTAAAAATCACAAATAAAAATGAATCTGTTATAAGATATATGAACATACCTGTTAGAATCAAACACATTATAAACATAATAATATTTTCTATTCTATAAAATATCACATTATCCTTAAATAACTGTCTATCAATTATCAATGATATTTTCCTAATAGGTCTTTCAGATAAACGCACTTTGAAAACATCAGTAATTTTACTTGTTCCCGTGCTTTCAAAAATCGTTGGAATATCATCATATTGAAAGGGATAATTCACTGATTGCCAATAAGGTATAGACATGATTACAGCAGCAATTATTATTGTAAGTAATTTATGTTTAATAAGAAATTCTTTCAATGAATTCAATTGTGCTTTTTGAGGACTCTTTCCATGTTGTTTGATTTTTGCATTCCCTTTTTTCATAATGGATTAATTCTTCCTTTATATGAGTTATATTGTTTTCAATACTCTTCTCTGTATTATAGTATATTGGATAATTATTGTAAATATATTTATGAATGAGTATATCAGAACATATTACGGACTTATTCAAATAGCATGCTTCGGCTATTGGCAGCGAAAATCCTTCAGCAGAAGATAGATATATAATAACAAAAGCATTATTAAAAAAATATTCCATTTTTTCATTATTAACATAGCCTGTAATATTTATTTCAGATGATAATTCTTCAATCTCTCTTTCAATATTTTTATTATCATTTCTACCTGTAATAATGATTTCTTTATCAGTGAATATTTTTTTTAAAGCAATTCCTAATTTAACTGCTAAAATATTATTTTTTCTTTTCTTTAATGTTCCTGGAATCAAAATATACTTTTCTTCCCCCATACCTTTCCTATATGTATCAAACCCATTATATATTATACAGTTTTTACTTTTTCTGTTTATTCTATAATCATTAAAAGCAATATCCCTAACCATTTCATTAATAAATATCAATCCCGAACTCAATTTGAATGTACTATGTAATTGTATTTTCCAGTAAAGCCGTGTATACCAATTTTCACCGGACAAGTCCGATGCTGGAATAGTATCATGTATTGTTGTAATTACAGGCATTGTTCTTAGTATAGGAGTATATGATTTGGGTGAAAAGAAGCATTTACATTTATTTACTAATGCAATTATTGAAAATATAATATGTTCATAAATAATTCGTGAAAAAACATTGTAAAATGGAATAATTATTTGCTTAATATGATGTCTTTCAAAACATTCTCTCTTCTTCATAGCAGCAACAATCTCAATACTATGAGGCATACAATTAATTATGTTTCTTATATAATGAGCAACCCCTCCGCCCTTTTCCATACTTGTACAATCAATGAATATTTTCATACTTTCCTTTTCTATAAAATGTTCTCATTAATTTTAAGGCATCAATGCGTGCCTGAATAGGAAATACTGATCTATGAATTAAAACCTGTAAAAACATTATTTCATAATCCAGCATAAAAAGATTCGCTACTTTAAAAATTCCGAATAAATGAATATGCTTTATAAGAAAAAGAAGTCTATTTCTCTGTAAAAAATATCTTTTTATCCTTGATGCTGAGAATGAATGTTTGTGTATTGCAGTTAATTTATTGGAAATGACTATTTTTCCCTTAATTCCATCTTTCATTGAAAGATCAGTATCCTCATAATATATAAAATAATCTTCATCAAAGCATCCATTATCAATGAAAATGCTTTTTTTGATTATGAACATTGATCCTGTTATCAATTGTTGATTTCCTTCAAATTTTTCATTTCTATTATGAATCGCATAGTAAAATCTACTTAAATATGAGCCCTTACTTTCAATTTTACCGGAAATAGAAAAAATAGTTGGAACAATAATATTATTAGTTTCCTTTTTTAGATTCTCAATGAAATGATCGTCCGGAATTATATCATCATTACATATTATTAAATATTCACCATTCGCTATTTTTGCACCTGTATTAACTGCCTTTCCATAACCAGCATTTATCATATTAATTATTGTTACTCTATTCTGCTTTTTTATAAATCGTTTTTTGGTTAATACAAAGATCAATTCTACATTGTCATATTCAAGAAATTTATAAAAATGATCAATTGAATGTGAGTGTACAGGAATTATAAATGAGTACTTCATACGCTATTGTTTCTCCCAATTACAAAGATAATACTGGATTCCAACATATTCCTCAAATTATTAATGACGCACATATTGGTGGACAGGTCAAGCCCTGTCCCTACAAACATATTTTTCGAATTCCTCAGAATGTATCTTTTCTGCGGAGGAAGACAAACAATAAAAGCAATATTACTCAGAATAAAAACGGATTCAAGCGGACAAAGACAATCAATATAATCAATACATTCCTCAAATTGTTCGGAATGTACATCTTTGGTACAAATGGCATTTATTCTACTCGCTGCAGCTTCTCTTATTGATTGTGTGAGGGAGCGAGAAAGAATAAAATGTAAATAATTGTTAATATTTAATACATTCTTCAATTTATTCAGAATGTGACATCCGTTGATTGTGTGACGGATCCGAAAAGAATGAATAGTCAATAAGGAGATTGTTCGCCTCACCTCACCACGGCGAGTTTGCAGCACAGCAAATCCCCGACACGGCGAATCTTCAACCCCATCGTTTCGTTCATTGCAATGACAAAACCCAGAGCAATTAAAAACAATCAGTAAATACTTCATAAATACCTCGAGGTATTTGTACCATTAATAATACCTGAAATATAATCAAATACATAACCTGTTTTAATACTATGAAAAATAATTGATGAGAAAGTTCCTTTAAGGATAAACGGCATATTGATAAATAAACTTATTGGTTTCAAATTCCTTAAAAGCAGTATCCTGTTTCTTGCCTCATAGAATGTTTTCAGCGGAGAATAATCATTTCCCGTTAATTTCTTTGTTACAGCTGATATATAATGATAGCATACTGTATCTGGCTGAAATTCTATATTATATCCCTTTGATAATGCTCTCATTGAAAAATCTACATCCTCAAAATACAGAAAATATTTATTTCTCATTCCTCCCACTCTATTAAAATCATGCCTTTTAAAATAGCAGGCAGACATAGAAAATCCCATTACATTTGCTTTTTCAATTTCTTTATTTGCTTTTTCCTTATGCATTCTTTTAAATGGCTTCATTTCCCTATTAATGCCATCACCCGCTGAATCAATGAATGAACCTGTATAATTAAGAACCAATGGAGCATAAAATGTTTTAGTACTATTACTTAAATGATAGAATGCATTTTCAAGAAATTTTTCATCAAGATATATATCATTATTTAGAAGTACAATATTTTCAGAACATGCAATTTTTATACCCTGATTAACTGCATATGGAAACCCACAATTTTTTTTATGACTAATAAATTTTATTTTTTCAAAATTGAATATATAATCACAATATAATGCCTCTTCACTATTATTATCAATTATAATTATTTCAAAGTCATTATATGATTGATTTTGCAGCGATTTTATCAGAGGTGTTATAAACCGTTTTCCGTTATAATTAATAATTATTATACTTATCATTTTGTAATTGCAAATTTTCCTTTTTTTGAATTAATAGTAAAAAAATATATACCTGTTTTTAAATTCAAGTTATCAAATCCAATTCTTATAATTCCGCTATCTGTTTGTCCTGTTCTATTTATAATATTCTTTCCGTCTGATGAAAATATATTTATATCATAGTCACCAATAATATCTGTTTTAATATTAATAAAATCACTTGCAGGATTTGGATAAACATAGGGTTTCAATGGATCAATCACTGTAAATTCATATATACTGCCAGTATTACATATATTACCTTTTATGTCCACTGCATTAACAATTACAGCATAATCACCCTGCTCTAATTTATGAAATAAATTATTATTATTAGAACTAAAAATATTATATGGCTCATTTCCTAAGTAGATTGAAATATCATCAAAATATGCTTTATCACCTTTTCCTGAATAAATAATTTTTATACTATTACCTTTACAAAATCCATTTATCGTTTTCCAATCTCTGTTATTATGAACCATTAATGTATCTTCTCTATAATCTGACACTATCCGAACAAATGATGTGTCAGACATACCTTTTACATTCAAACTAATAATGGAACTACTAAATGGTATAGTAGTATCAATGTAAAATGTATCTGTTAAAATAGAATATGGTTTACTGGTATATTCATAGGGTGAGTAATCACCATAAAATGGAATGATGGTATCATTAAAATCATAATTGAGCATATCCTCAATCTTAATCAAGTCAATATTGTATCCTCTCAAATCATTAAAATCATATGGAACATTAAATAATAATTGATAGTTTGAATACCCTTTACTAATAATATCAAATGAATCAATTGCAAGTGGAGGAATTAGATCATTTGTAGAATAATATGGAAATTCATTTTTTATAATATTATAGTCATTATCAATACTGAGTTTTATATAATCCTCATAATAATACTTAAATGATTTATAATCCTCAGGAAAAAACAATTTAAGCCCTGTAATGTTTACCCTATCTGTTCTATTATAAACACATTCGGATAATATTTCCTGAGGAAATGAAACATCAAGAACTCCTGTTCTATTAAAAGAATCTATGCCATATTCAATTCCATCATTTATGATCTCATTAATTTTTGTAATATCAACTAAAGATACCTGTAATGAATCCAATGAATCTAAGTATAATTCAAAAAATGATTCAACAATACATTCACCTGCAGCATATATATCAGATTCTTTATGAAATATTTTCATCATACTCTCATAGGGATAACCATTATATGGGCTTCTTATTTGACTGCCTATTGAGACATTCACAAAGTCCTTTAATTCATAAAGGACCTCTGCTGATTGCATATCACAGGCATCAAATATTATCATATCAATCTTTCTGCCAATGGATCTATTAATACATTCAAATATATTCCTAAATTCACCATTTATAATAGAAATATAATCCATTGGATTATTATCATTTAAGATTGATTTTGATTCATACCAATCAGTTCCATGACTCCACATTATAACAATATTTTTATCCGCTTTATAAGCATTAAAACTATTAATAAAAAAATCCTTTACTGTCTCGCTATTACCTGCATTTATATTTGTTGTTACTGATAGGGTATCTATATAACCATTAAATATTTTTATATGATATGTTGAAAATGGTGTATCTGCCAAAATAAATACTGTAATATCATCAATGTTTTCTGTTCCCTTTCTGATTGATTCAAGATTGTTATTTAAAGTGTAATACAGTGAATTATCAGCAGCTGCAAAAATAGAAATATTTGTTGATGAATATATTATGATTGGTAATAAAAAAAGTATTAAGAAAATTCTCATATAGTATTTTCTTGGTCATTGCGAATCCACTTTATCGGATGCAGCAATAATTATTCCTGTGATTTACTCGGAATAACCTTATTGGCTATTCATTTCTTTCTTGCTACTTGTAATTTTAAGGGAGGACATTTTGTCCTCCCTTAAATTAAAAAATGTTAGAATGCTACTGTAAGAGAGACCCTGTGACCATTCATAAAGCCATCACCAAGAAGTCCCATTCCTGTGAATGAATAATCTACTCCAACATTAAAGCCTGTAATAGCTGTATTGAATCCAACACCTGCTGTAAATCCCTGAATTTTTTCCTCTGTTGTATATGCTCCAAGCACCTTTTCTCCAGAAAGCATTTCTGAAATTCTTTCATAATCAACTATATAGCCGAAACGAAGAAATGCCATTTTCTGAAAACTGTATTCAGTTCCAATTCTTAAAATCTCATCACCATCACTTGGATTTTGGAAATCAAAAGTAGTGGTAAGAAAATTGTCTGGACCTTCAAGAAAATCATAAGCAATACCAACATTGAAATTCAATGGTAATGGATATGGCTCTGTTACAAGAGATACATTAACAAACTGTTGACCATCATTCCATATTTGATACTGTTCCTGTAAAATCGTACCGCCTGTAAATTGACCATCGGAACCGAAATTCCTGATTGCCATACCTATTCTTAATGATTTAAAACCGGTTAAATAGGTTGCACCAAGATCAATTGCCATCATTGTTGAAGAAGCATCATATATGATTTCTTGAACAAATTTTCCTGTAATACCAACCGATAATTTATCAGTAAAGTATTTTGAATAGGATAATCCTACATAATAATTTGAAACACTGAAATATTCGCCTGTTCCTTCTGGACTCTCAATTGTTGTAACCTCCATTGATGGAACAGACAATAATCCTGCCTGTATTCCAAATGCTCCATTAACACCCATTGGAAATACCATTCCAATATAAGAAAAACCTATATCAGCAGGCCATTTTAAATAATTAAAAAGTATTTCATTTTTATTTAATCTAACAAGTCCTGCAGGATTATAATAAAGTGCTGAGGCATCATCAGCAAGTGCTGTGAATGCACCTCCCATTGAAGTTGCTCTTCCGCTAACCATCATCTTTAAAAACTGTGCTCCCGCAGTACCTTCATTGGTTGCCATTAGCGAAGTAACAACAAATAAGAGGACAATAGTTAGTGTAATTAATTTTTTCATCAATCCTCCTACTTAATAATTGCAAATTTACCAATAATAGATGCACCCGATGGAGTAATGACCTTGTATAGATATAAACCGGGAGCCGGTATCTGGTCATTATTTGTAAGAATATTCCATGATGCTGCACCATCCGTTATATCATTTACAAGTGTTGAATCTGTTGCTGACTTATATCTGTAGAATTCAGTATTATGTTCAATGGTTTTTATCTTATCACCTGAAAGTGTATAAATATGAATAGTACATTCATTTGGTAAATTAGTGAAGTAAATTTTTCTATAAGTATAATCCAGATCAAATTCACATCTTACTACATAAGGATTAGGTACAACCTTTATATTGTTGAGTTGAGAGTCAGCAATATCTCCAAATTCACAAGGTGTGAAATTAATTGTAAATTCAGCTCCTAAAGGAGGCATTTCATATGTTGTTGTATCAGGAATATTAATTAATATATCCCAAATGTCTCCATCAGCAGGTCTATCTGCCCAATTCATTGGTGATGGTCTTGTTGTCTGATTAAACATCATTTTAATATAGGGTAAATATAATCCTAATCTAACATTTGTTACTGAATTCTCTTTCATATATTGCTCATATGGTCCACTGGTTGTAGAATTATTGAAATGCCAGCAATCTCCTATTGAAGATGAGTCATATGGAATTTCTCTATTGTTTTGTTTATCCCAAATTTCGCAAGTTAAATTTATTGTATCATTTATTGTTACTTCATTCCATATTATTTGATACCATTTTGAACCGCTGAAAAATATTTTTGCAGTAGGAACAAAACCCATTTTAATAATTGACTCATTATATGCTCCATAGGTTTTAACATTCAATAAAGAATCCGTTGCCGGCCATATTGATGGATCAATTTCAAAATCATTAATATCAAAGGCAATACCATCCGAAGTGTTTGCACTTGAATTTTTTCGTTTCCATATTGTTTGAAGATCATTTTCATCATTTACAAAAGAATAATCTTCCATTCCCATGATTGCTGAACCAATCAAAGTACCTGTTGCATTACCGCCAATATGTTTAAACAAAGAATATGTGTAAAAAGGATGTGTACCTGTAGTTCCAATATTTACAAATTTCAAATCAAAATAAGTGCCTTCTGGCATTTTTCCTATTAATGTATCAACAATCAGATTAACACTTATGTCCAATTTATTTTGATCAACAGGATGAATAGTAATATTAGTAGGTTTTACTGTATCACCATCATATTCAAATATTGTAAAAGTACTTTGAATAACAATATCATAAGTTGGGGCAATATAATTCAATGTAGGCATTCTTGGTATTGTCGTAATATCCTTTCCTGCACCTTCAAGGAAAAGTGGTTCAGCAGGGGTTGTATCAGTACCATGAACATGGTATGAATTAAAATTGTAATCATTGGCATTTATCATATAATGATATGATATTCCATTTACAAGATTTGAATCAATATAAAAATATGGTACACCTGTATTTGTTCCAAGTGATTCATAAAGATATGTAATTGTTGGTGCTCCAAATTGATCATATGTAATTGTTGAATCATAAATTACTGCTGTGAATTCATTTATCAGATCATACTGAGCAAGCATATCCCATGTACCGCCTGCCCCGGTCTTTGATCTGTAAATTTTATAACCCTCAACATCAAACTCTCTGTAAGTTGGGTTATAGAGCAGATTCGGCGATAAAGAATCACCCGGATCACCTGCATCTTCATAATATGGATCAGCAATTTTTTCAACACTATTATCCCAATACAGCATTACTTTTTTATTTAGTCCCTTTGCTGAAAAATTCACCATACCAGGAGCCACAGGTCCCTTAAATCCAGCATCATATACTGATTGTGCAGTAATTGCCTTTGGTAACAGTTCATTAATGGTCTTTGCAACCATTATAGCTATAACAACAGTTACTGTTGAATCATTAGGTAAACTAAAGGGTCCTGAAGCCATTATATATCTTTTATCTCCTGCCAGAGATGGATCCATATTCTGCCCCGGATAACCGGCATTATTGCTGCCCCAGTCAGGGAAAGGACTAAAAGCCGATTCAGGATTATTGGGATCCCAATTCAAATGATTGTATCCCGCCATTACCTGATATCTTTGCTGTTTTGTTGTTGGATCTGTTGCAAGTGTAAAATGATTGAATGTTGTCATTCCTATTTCGCGTGCCTTTATTTCAATGATTTCTCCTGTGCTTTCATTTATGATAGTATCATATCCGGGAGTAATAACAACAGAACCATCATGATAAACATCAATTTCTTCAGTTGCAATTGGTGATTCCATATATTTATATGCAACCACACCAGGATCATGAGCCCAGCCGGCTTCAGATTCCAATTGAAATTGATAACCAAGATTCATTTGTGTAACAACCGTATCACCATCCAATGTCATTGTATCAATAAATCCCAAAAGGTCATTGGCTGCTGTTCCTGATTCATTTCCTATATCACAATCAGTTGTTATTCCCATAAAACATTTGTTTAATTGTTTTCCATCTTCTCTTGCATTTTTGATTCTAAAAACCACAAAAATAATATCTTCTTTTAATGGTCCTACCCATGCATAGGTTGATTGTCTGATCTCAAAACCAAGTGGCAAATTATCTTCATGAAAATGTGCTGATGGATCCTTATCAGAATATTCACAATATGTATCCTGCATTGATACAGTAGAATCAAATATTACATCACCAGCAGCATTGCAGGGGGGCCAGTTGGATGTTGATTTATAAACTTTTTCATACTCATTTGAATATGCAGGAGCATCCGAACCATCGCCTGGAACCATTTCACTGGAAGCAGAATTCGGATTATAGCCAATAGATACTAGTGTATCTTTCAATATGATCGTATCTCCATCAATCACTTTAAAGCCAGTATCAATAAGGGCTCCTAACCATATTCCAGAACCAAATATATAATTTTCAGCAGGATAACCTGTAGGCCAGTATCCTCCAGAACTGCCAGTAAGCACATTATGACCAAGTATACCATAATTGGTTATAGTCATATTTAACTGACCAATGTCTGCCCATTCCATACTCCATTTTCTACCCATCTCATCTGCATCAGCTGCAGTGCGGGCAAATAATGGAAGAATGAGAAGAACAATAATAGAAATTAATAAAATTGTTTTAAATAATCTATTCATACATTCCTCCAATTATTAAAACGAGAATTCCAATCCGATTGTAACTATTCTCGGAGCGGAGAAATTTGTTGGGTCATTAATTTGATCTTTATATGATGCAACAGCAGCAGTATAATACTCTTCAGATGTGCAAATGCCATCACCATCAAGGTCTCTTCTTACATCATAGCCAGGTGTTCCTATATAAGTTTCAGGAAAATCATTTGCACTCCATGTTGCAACTTCTCCATTTTCATCAGGTAAACCTGTTGTTACATATACATAAGTAACATTTTTTATATTTAATAGATTTGATACCTGAATATAAAAATTCGGTGTAATAGGACCTAATGTGAATCCCTTTCTAAATTTTAAATCTGAATTAATTGTCCAAGGCATTCTTTCCGAATTCTTTGTGCCTGTAATCTCACCTTTTAGATTCTCAGGTGTATATGGCGAACCCGATGCAATTGAATTATTCAAAGTAAGTGACCAATTATCTGCATATATAGGTAATTCACCTTCAGGCATTCTAAATGTTAAAACAAAGTTTAAAAGATGTCTCTGATCATAATTCAAATAATAAGGAATCTTTGGTAATTCCAAACCACCGCCTGTTACAGGATCGCTATAATAATAATTGGTAGTATAGCCCTCCCATGCACTTGATGCTGTTCCCTTTGCAAATGATAGCGTATAGGCAATATTTCCTGAAAAGTATTTACCGCCCTTTTGGAATGCAATTTCAAAGCCCTTTACATTACCATATTCTACATTCTGATATGCATAATATGTCTGTGGTATTGAAAAAACCTGTCTTGTTCCAATTAACCCAAAAATATCTTTATAATATGCAGTAAAATCAATAGCCATATCTGCACCTATCTGAGTTGCAATACCAAGTTCATAGGCAATAGTTCTTTCTGCACCAAGATTGGGATCGCCAATAACAGCATTTCCTCTTTTAGAAATATCAAAACCAATACCGCTAAATAGATAATCCATTTGAGGTGTTTGGAAAAAATGTCCATAATTGAAATGCAGTACAGATGTTTCTGTTATTGGATGTGATATACCAAGTCGTGGAGAGATCTGATATTTTGGCTGTGCAATCTGCACATTCCAATCAGGATCCTCTGGATCTGTATTTGCAAAACTACCTACAAATGTTGTATCCCCAGTAATTGCATCTACAACAAATGAGTCAGTATAAATTGGTTCTAAAACATTAAGAGGATCTACATAATAAGGTGTATTTGAAGCAATATAATCAAATCTTATACCAAGATTAACAACCATTCCTTCAAATTCCATTTTATCCTGCACATAGCCAGCCATTTGTATGGGATATGTATGATAATTGTCTTCAAATGGATTGGGATCCCATGGTAAGTATAGATCCCATTGAAATAGTTCAAATCTTTTAAATTCAAAGCCTGTTTTCATTTCATGGAATCTGCCAATCTGACTTGTCCAATCGGCTTTTATAGCCCAATAATTGGAATATCTTGTACTCATAGCTCCGTAATAATTGGGATATATATATTGTGTTCTATACATTGATGAATTCCAATAACCCCATGGAGAATTGTATTTCCATTTATCATTATTATTGGGCAATTCTTTAAACATTACAGTATCAGTAAGTACATATGGTTTCCAAAATTCATACCATTCAGGAATTACTGGTCCTTCCGGTACAAAACTATCCAAATTATTATCTTCATTATAATAATAGATGGGATCAATAAAATCAGGACCTCTTGTTGTTGTTGTATAAAAATAATTACCTGTTACAGTAAGAAAATTTCTTTCATTAAGCATCCAATTAATAACAGAATTTACCTGATAACCATCTTTATTTTGTGATCTAAATTTTTCTAAATTATATTTCAAAGAATTTGTATAACTTTGAAGAGATTGATGTGAGAAAAATCCACCAAAATTTATCTTTAAATTATTTGTTGGTTTAATAGTGAATTTTAATTGTCCATGATACTCATGTGATTTATGATGAGGCATTGCTGGTCCAAGATTGTCCCAGTAATTTGGTCCATATCTGTTTTCAAGAACAGTGTCAATACCAGGATAACTGAACCAAATTATTGATACAGGTAAATAACTTGAATCAATTGCTAATGTTAAAGAATCAATTATTGTAGTATCATATACCCATTCACAACTGTCTGAAAATAGAGTGTCATATTTAAATTCAAAATATGGAACATCTTCGTCAGACCATACATAATTTGTAATTGATTCATCAATCACCCATAACATTGAATCTCCTATAGAATCATATTCATATGTACCTGTATAGGTGGGAATACCCCATACAAAAGCACTGTCTCCTGTATAAAAGAAATCGGGTGTTTCAATAAATCTTGGAGACCAGTCATTTGTTGAACTCACATCGCCTGAAAGAAAGAATCTTATATTCTCAGTAATAACAGGACCGCCAATAGAAAATTCCATTCTATTATCTCCATAATTCATTGCTTCTGGAAGAAATGAATTACCTTCATATTTCAATTGACCATTATATGACTTTCCGCCTTCCTTGGTAACAATATTAATAATTCCTGACATTGCTTCACCGTATTCAGCACTAAATCCACCTGTCATAACTGTAATTTCAGCAACAGCATTTCTGTTTATTGTTGCTCCAAGGGATTTATTTACAGGGTCAGTAATTGACATACCGTCAACCATATATCCAACCTCATCTGTTCTTCCGCCTCTTACATGCAAATTATTACCCTCGCCGGAAATACCGGCATTTGTAGCAACAACTTCCATCACACCACTTCCTGTCATTTCACTAAGAAATTCCTGGTCAATGGTTCTCTGTTTTGATGTAATATTTGTTTCTACAAGTTTTTTCTTTGCTGTAACAGTTACACCTTCAACCTGAATTGCCTGTGGAACAAGAGCAAAATTAACAGTTGTGGCAATATCCGCACTAACCCTAACCTGCTCCATTATTACTGAAGCATAGGTTATCATTTGTGCAGTTACTGAATATTGTCCTACAGGAACATTAAGTATGAAGTAATAACCATCAGCATCAGTAGCAGCTCCTATCTGTAGTTCCGGTATAATAACATTAACACCGGGGAGCCCTTCCTTTGTCTGCTTGTCAATAACTCTACCTGTAATTTTACCTGTAACTCCTGCATACATATTAATGGAAAATAGTATTACAAGTAAAATAATTACTGAGTAGAGAAATCCTCTTTTTAGGAACATACCTACTCTCCTTGTTGATTAAAAAGGTTAAGAAAAAGGGGGACAACTCCCGTTATCCCCTCTTTATTAAATATATGAAACCTTATTTTACAATAATAATTTTCTTTGAATCACTATTTGTATCAGTTATTATTCTTGCAAAATAGATACCCTGAGTCATTGTATTGACATTAAGTGCAACACTATGTGTGCCTGTATTAAAACTCTTGTTTGCTAATACTTTGACTTCTCTGCCTGTAACATCATAAAGAGCAATCTTTACATTGCCGGTTTCATTTATTGAGAATGAAATCTTTGAATCATTTCTAATAATGGAAGGTACAGAAAATACTGTATTATTAATCTCAAATTCTCTACTATCTTCAATACCTGTTAAGAATTGCCATTCCGGTACAGCATCAACATCAACATTAATATAATAAATTGAATCTCCGGTATTTGATCTGAAAAGAGTATGTATTATACTTCCATCAAGATAAATAGGAGCTGACATTGCATTAGATATTCCTGAATTTAGTACAGGAGGATCTGTTGCTCTACAGAAAGAGTCACCATCAAATCTGATTAAGTCATGGGAAGCAACTCCTGTTGCTGTGTCATAATAATCCGCATAAATGATATACATATCACCATTTCTATTATCATAGCAAATCTGAGAAGCGGGTGATATTCCTCTCCATGTGGCAACAGTGCCAAGTGTATCCAAAACAGGTGAATGCAGATCAAGATAATTCCATGAAAATTCGGTTTCTCCGCTGCCAACATCCATATGACCAAACATAATAGAGTTCCAATTATCAATAAATGTATGAAGATCTCCATCAATAACATAATCAATTGTTACATCTGAATATGGTAAACAAGCCATTAAGAAACCATCTGAATATTCAAAATCCCAGTAATGCCACCATGATCCAGGAGCGTATCCTCTTGCATCAAGAATACCCTGATCATCAACCCAGTAACCCAATGCTTTATCAATCCATGCTTTAACAATAAGTGTATCAGGCACTCCGTTTGCAATAGTATCAATAATATAATACATTGTATCACCACTGATTGAAGGTACTTCAGGCCACCAATTACCATTAAATATAGGTGTAATTGGACCATAAGAAACACCGGCATCTGTTGATTTTGATAAACCAAAAGTTGTTCCCCAGCTTGCTGCATCTTCTGTTGGACAGAATCCGAATAAACAGTAAACATCATCACCACCGCCCCAGCGAATTGTGCTGATATCTGAAACATACATATTAGGATTGCTGTCAGGATTAAATTCATCATAATTGGGTGTATTGGTTGCCCATGTTCCACCGTAATCACCTGATGAATTAATTCCATAAGCCCAATAATCATTCCAGCCAAAGAATGCAACCTTATCTCCTAATGCATTAACAGCAATGGACTGATAATTATTCCAAAAAGTTACTGTATCACTAAGAAGAGCAATACTTCTCCAGCTTCCGCCATTTGGTCCCAGATCATCAGTTGTAAAGTAAGATCCTCTTGTAGTTGCAGTTCTCCATACACCGGCTACATAAGGATAGCCGTCCTCAGATATTGCCATAGCTGAAAGTGAACGAGAATCAGACCAGTTTGAAGGGAATAGGTCAACAAGAGCTGTCCATGTTCCGCCGCCATCAGCTGAAACAGAATAATTCGGTGAATGTTTGTTGGCAACATCATCCATACAAGTTGCAACCATTGCCTGCACATAACCGCTTATTGTGTCAAATGCCATATTGGTCATAACACCTGGCATAATTCCTCTGCCGCCATTAATATAGAATAATCCTGTTGCTCCAGCAGCAATGGCAATTGAATCCTTTGTACCTGTTGTAACCGGCTTAGCATTTTTCAGTTCAGGTGTCATATGTTCTGCAAAACCTGCAAAAACAAAAATGACTACAAGAACTAGAAGTGAAGTTAATAGAACTTTCTTCATTCTACCTCCTAATTTGAGTTTAAGAATTTTCTGCTGTCTATTAATAAATGTATTATCTTATTAAATATAATTTTATATAAAAATTATAAATAAGTCAATAGCAATATACACCCGAAAGGATTTGAACCTTCAGCCTGCGGAACCGGAGTCCGCTGCTCTATCCATTGAGCTACGGGTGCAACAATCATATTATCTGTTCTTCTTTTTATGTCTCATTGCCTTTCTTCTCTTCTTTCTCTTATGTGTGGCAATTTTTTTTCTTTTTCGTTTCCTACCGCATGGCACTGCTACCTCCTATTTGTTTGCCTGTTCAACACTTTCCTTTAAAAGCTTAGACGGTTTGAATGCCGGGACATATCTCTCGGGAACATCAATCGTCTCTCCTGTTCTGGGATGCTTGGCTTTTCTTGCATTGCGTTTTTTTGTCTTGAATACGCCAAGTCCTCTGATTTCAATCCTATCTCTCTCTTCAAGAACCTTACTTACAATCTTTATAAGTTCTTCCATACAAAGAGAAACATCTTTTCTAATGACTCCGGTTTTTTCGGATATCATATCAATAATATCTGACTTTGTTTTAGTCATAAATCCCCCTAATGGATTTTTTCGTTAGAATAGCATTATATAACGATATTGTCAAGGTTACATTTCCTCCCTGCTTCTATCAATGAATATTTTTATTGATTCATTGATCAATGAATCCTGACAAACATCCTCCAATTGTTCTGCTGAAAAAATTTTGCGTGAATTAATTATCTGCTTCTCATTATTCATCTCAAACAATGATTTTAAGGAATAATCATATGCAATGATATTCCCGCCTGTATCATAATTTGATGGGATCTTACTATATGAATTAATGGTAACATTAAGTATGCTTTCACCATTTTCTATTATCTGAACATTTCCATATTCAGGAATAATAGAATTAATTCCATTCTCCATTTTTTCTGTTAATCCGGTATAGTATGTTTCATTTATAATCTTATCAATTGTTAGATTATTGTATGGTAAAGATCCCTTATAAAATGAATAATTACATCCAATTGATAAACTACATATCAATAGAGAAATTATTAAATAAATATCTTTTGATTTTTTTAGTTGATGTTTTTGGAAATTCTTCATATCTTAATACAAATCGTTTAACCCGTTTATAGGATGACATATTTAATGAAATCTTTTTGATTTCTCTATTAATCCTGCTTCTCAATTTCTCTTCTCCCTCCTTTTCTGACATTTCTTTCATTATTCTTTCAATTAATTCCGGATTGGGATAAATAATTGCTCCAACCTCTTCTCTTCCTGTTTTGGAGTTTTTTATTGGAAGAACAAGGGTTTCTTCTATACATTCATTTTCATTGAGTTTATCTTCAATCTCTTCAGGATAAATATTTTTTCCTGCCTCTGTTACAATTAATGCTTTTTTTCTACCTGAAATGTAGAAATACTCATCTTTATCCTTATATCCAATATCTCCTGTATAAAACCATTCATCTCTTATAACTTCATCAGTTGCCTTGCTGTTATTCAAATATCCTTTTGTTATAATAGGACCCTTGATCCTTATTTCCCCTTCTCCTTTTTCATTGGGATTATGAATTTCAATTCTAACTCCTTCAAGAGCTACTCCAATAGAGCCGTGTTTATAGGCATTTGCAGGATTAATTGTAGCAACAGGACTTGTTTCTGTAAGACCATATCCCTGAAATAGAGTAAATCCGAATGATTCAAAGCCCTCGGCAACTTCCTTTTTCAAAGCAGCACCTCCTGATATCATAAGTCGTATAGTACCAAGACCCGATTTTTCTCTAAGGGATTTGAACATTGTTTTTCTCATTTTTATATTAAATAACATTTCCGAAGTTCTTCCTATTCCCATCATTGATCCAACAATCATTCTTTTGCTAACCGATGCTTTAATTGCTCCTCTTATGCCTTTAATGATCTTTTCAAAAAGCAGTGGAACACCAAGCATCATTGTTGATCCGCTATCTCTGATATCTTCAATGATCTCCTTGGATTTTAATGAGCGTGCATATGTAATTGTACATCCAAATGTCATTGGCAGGAGAAATCCTGCTGAAGCTTCAAATGTATGATGAAGCGGTAATAATGAGATAAATTTATCTTCCTCTGTTATTTCAATCAATTTCTCGGAAAAAATAACATCATAGGATACATTTCTATTTGTAAGCATTACACCCTTTGATGCACCTGTTGTTCCTGAAGTGAAAATAATAGCAAATACATCATCAAGTGCACAGTTAACTTTTTCCATTCTTCTATTGCCTTTTGCTCTTAAGTCCTCTCCATTTTTCAATGCTTCTTCAAATGATATTTCATATGGATGTTCAACATTTTCCATAGATATAACATATTTCAAATGCGGTAATTCATCCTTGATTTCCTTTATTAGATCAAGAAAATGCGGAGATACAATAATGCCCTTTGCTTTACTGAAAGATAATGCTGTCTTTATTTCATTCTCTTTTTGCATTGAATCTATGGGAATAATATATGCACCTGTTTTGGCAATTGAAAAATAGGATATACCCCATTCAGGTCTGTTTTCTCCTAATACTGCAAAAGAATCCCCTTTCCTGATTTTATTGGATAACAGATATTCAGCAATATAATCAGAATACTCATTGATTTGATTATAGGAATATGTTTTAAAGCCATCTCCGCTTTTACTTTGCATTGCCGTTTTATCACCATATTTCTCAGCAGATAATTTGGGTAGATCACTTATACAAAATAATTCCATAAATCACCTCACTTATTTAAAAGGACTAATCTGTTCTTATCTGTTTCAATTCAACAATTGAGTGATAGCCGCTATCCAATTCATAATCATCATAAATATATGTTCCTACTGAAGGAGAATACCATATCTCTCCATTAGCATTATTACTTGTATATATAATAACAATACAATCATTATATGTTCCAGCTTCCACTTCCATTGATTCTCCGATTTTATCTATTTCAAAATCATAATCATCATTATACCATTTATTACCTACCTCAATAGGTGTTTTAAGAATAATAAAATCATTATCCTCATCAATATATTCATCTTCACTATATGCAATAAGATTTTCATCCTTATCAATAATAATATAATCCCTGTTATTGGAATCATTATATTTTGTTTCAATTAAAATAGCATCACTTTTTTCATCAATATCTGTTATTTCTATTGTGAAATCACTAAGATCATGCCAACTATCCTCACTATAGTATTTAGTTCTAGTTTCATATCTATACTCATTTCCATCTCCAGGTATTGTTACCCAATCCCTGATATTATTAATGTCCTGCACCCATGGCAGTATAGTACAATTGGTTACAATCATTGTAACTGCAATACAAATAATTATTATTGTGTGTTTTTTCAAAACTCCTCCTATTTATTTTTTGTTAATAAATTATAGTATATATTCAATTTAAGTCAACATTAAAAAACTAAAGATTTTTCTCTGTCATCAATTATTTCCTTATCAGCTATTCAATTCTATTCTGCTCCATCACAAAAGCAAATAAATGTATGGGCGAACCTGTGTGTTCGCCCATCATTAGTGCAGACACAGGAGATTCCACCTTCTTATAATCTTATACTTTTCTTAACTTCCCTGATCATATCCCTGTATTTTGTTGCCTGTTCAAAATCCAGCTCCACAGCATATGAGTGCATTTTTTCTGTCATTTTATCTATGATCTCCAATTTCTCAATATTTGACATCATTTCCGTTTTTATTAATATTTTTATATCCTCTTTTTTCCTTGAAGCCATTTCTGTAATAATCAAAATATCATTAGCTGATTTACATATTGTTTTTGGTTGAATATTATGTTTTCTATTATGTTCAATTTGTTTCTTTCTTCTGTTTTCAGTAATGTTTATTGCCCTATCCATGCTTTTTGTAATATTATCGGCATACAATATAACCCTTCCATTAACATTTCTTGAAGCTCTTCCAATTGTTTGAATAAGAGCTGTTTCTGACCTTAAAAATCCCTCTCTATCTGCATCCAATATGGCGATAAGTGAGACCTCAGGCAGATCCAGACCTTCTCTTAAAAGATTTATACCAACAAGAACATCAAATTCCTTTAATCTTAATCCCCTAATAATATCAACCCTGTCAATAGTATTAATATCAGAATGCATATACTTTACATCAATGTTTTTATTTTTTAAATAATCTGTTAATGATTCTGCCATCTTTTTTGTTAATGTTGTTACAAGTACCCTTTCATCATTTTTAATAATTTTATTGATTTCTTCTACTAAATCATCTATCTGATTTTCTGCTGGTTTCACAATGATTTGAGGATCAATAAGACCTGTGGGTCTAATGATCATTTCTATAATATTATCTGCCTTTTCAGTTTCATAAACAGATGGGGTTGCTGACATGCAAATCATTTCATTTGTAATATTTTCAAATTCATTAAGTATTAATGGTCTATTATCAAGTGCAGAGGGCAACCTGAAACCATATTCGATCAAAGTGGTTTTTCTTGCTCTGTCCCCATTGTACATTCCTCTGATTTGAGGTAATGTTACATGTGATTCATCAATGACAGTCAAAAAATCATTCCCAAAATAATCAATCAGTGTATATGGTCTTTGTTTTGCTTTTCTTCCATCAATAAATCTTGAATAATTTTCTATACCCGGGCAAAACCCGATTTCTTCCATTAATTCAAGATCATAATTGGTTCTTGTCCATAATCGCTCTGCTTCCAATTCTTTGCTATCATTTCTTAATTCCTTAACTCTATTTTTGAGCTCACTTTTTATTTCAACAATTGCCTTTTCTATTTTACATCGTGGAGTAACAAAATGTGAGGCAGGGTAAAGAATAAGCGTTTCAATTGATGCTTTTATTGAGTTATTAATATAGTCCAACTCCCTAATATCTTCAATCTCATCATTAAAAAACATGATCCTAAATGGTGTATCTGTATATGAAGGGAATATATCAATGGTATCACCTGCTACTCTAAATTTTCCTCTCTTAAAATCAATATCATTTCTCTCATACTGCATTGTAATAAGTTTATCCAGAAATTTCTCAAATGGAATAATTGCACCTCTTTCAATACTAAAAATACCTGTTGCATAATCACTTGGAGCACCAAGAGTATATATGGAGGATACAGAAGACACAACAATCACATCCTTTCTCGCAAATAATGAAGCTGTTGTTCGCATTCTCATTCTGTCAATTTCTTCATTAATTGTTGCTTCTTTTTCAATATACATATCTCTACTAGGTAAATATGCTTCAGGTTGATAATAATCATAATATGAAACAAAGAATTCAACAGCATTGTGTGGAAACAGGGTCTTGAATTCACCATAAAGCTGTGCTGCAAGTGTTTTATTATGTGATAATATTAATGTGGGTTTATTTAATTTTTGAATTACATTTGCAATTGTAAATGTTTTACCAGAGCCTGTTATGCCAAATAAAACCTGCAATTTATTCTTTTTGCTAATACCATCTAATATGGATTCTATTGCCTTTGGCTGATCCCCGGATGGTTTATGTTTTGATATAAGATTAAAATTCATTTTTGCTATTACCATGAAAAAATGCTATGCAATTAACTCACCGCTTTTTCAATGCTGTCATTGTGATAAATATTGTAGGGGAACGGCGTGCCGTGCCCTCTTTCTGCCTGCCCTGAGCTTGCCGAAGGATCATTGCGAGGAATATTGTAGGGGCAATGCTCTCTTTCTTTGTCATTCCGTACTTGATACGGAATCCAGTATTGTTCTTTTCTTCGCTTTGTCATTCATATTTCTTATTGATTAAAATCGTATATTGCCAATCCAATTGCTAATATCCTGTGTATATTTAATAGATAAAGCAACTATTATAGCTGTATTAATTATTGTTCCTATTGTTCCACCGGTAAAAGCGGATCTTACTCTTGAATTTTTCGTTTTTGATACATATGCCTTTTTGAATGTATGCTTATTATCATCCATTTCAATAATGATCATGGGTGCCGATGGTGTTAAACAAGATGCACATCCGGTTACACCAAGACAACCTGCACAATTAAATAATGTTCCGCCCATACAACCCAAAAGACACCATCCAGATGAACTTGATGATGCACCATAATGAGGTGGTCCATAGTATCTGCCTCTGTAATAATATTTTCCTTTGTTCTTATCCCAGCCATAATGATGTCCCTGATCATCTTTATCATGCCCATAGTGATGTCCATTATTGCCATTGTTATTATTGTTATTATTATTATTGTTATTATTATTATTGTTGTTGTTATTCCCGTTATTACTATTGTTCCCATTATTTCCATTATTTCCGTTGTTTCCATTGTTTCCGCTATTACCATTGTTCCCGTTATTGCCATTATTGCCATTGTTGCCGCTATTACCGTTGTTCCCGTTATTTCCGTTGTTTCCGTTGTTTCCGTTATTGTCATCTTTTTTCTTTTTTGTCTTTTCCTTTATTTTATCCTTATCTTTATCCTTATCTTTGTCTTCATCTTTCTGTTCCTGCTTATTCTTTATTTTATCCTTGGTTTTATCTTTATCTTTATCTTTATCCTTGTCCTTATCTTTTTCCTCTTGCTTGTTCTTGATTTTATCTTTACTCTTGGATTCTCCATTTCCATTCCCAGTATTACTTATTGTCTCTTCCTTTTTCACATTATCATCCCTTGTGTTTATTTGTGGATACACAAATACAAATGCGAAAACTATAAGAAGTGTGATTATCATTAAACGTTTCATTTTGACCTCCATTGTTCTTTATAAATTATACGAATGAGAATTGAAAATGTCAACAAAAAAAATATTTTTC
The DNA here is from genome assembly GCA_030592285.1 of Caldifarciminota bacterium. Lineage (GTDB taxonomy): Bacteria > Hydrothermota > 32-111 > 32-111 > 32-111 > JAUVJU01. The sequence goes on along the minus strand of JAUVJU010000002.1, from coordinate 17,094 downwards.
TGACTTACTTATTATAGTATTTATAATACTTTACAAGTAAAGAATAGGGACGGTTGTTCAAATTTTATAAATTCTAATTTCAGAAAAAATTAAAAATCATATCAATATTGCTAATAATTGGTAAAAAGTTTACATTTTTTCCGTTTTTTGGATAATTTAACAGTAAATTCGTCACTTTTTCATTAAATATTGTTATTTTTATATATTTATAAAATTTTATATCTATTAATATTTATAAAATTTGAACAACCGTCCCTAATATTTAATAATACTTGTTAAATATTTAGCTTTATTGTCCACGGACCAATGGGAAGCTTGCAGTAAATTCGGCAACATCTTTTTTTACTTTTTCAATTTCTTCTTCGTTTTCAATATTCACAATTACTCTATCTATAAACTCAGCAATAATTTTCATATCATTTTCTTTCATACCACGCGTTGTTAATGCAGGGGTACCCAATCTTATTCCTGATGCAACAAATGGTTTTTCAGGATCAAAGGGAATAGTATTCTTATTACAAGTAATACCTGCCCTATCCAATGCTTTTTCGGCTACTTTGCCCGTAACTCCCTTGGGTCTTAAATCAACAAGCATAAGATGTGTATCTGTGCCGCCTGATACCAATCTGAATCCTTTTTCAGTTAATGCATTTGATAATGCTTTTGCATTTTTGATAACCTGCTCCTGATATTTTTTGAATTCCGGCTTCATTGCTTCTTTAAATGCAACCGCCTTTGCTGCTATTACATGCATTAATGGACCACCCTGAATACCGGGAAATAATTTTTTATCAACTAATTTCGCATATTCCTGCTTTGATAGAATTAATCCACCTCTTGGTCCTCTCAATGTTTTATGTGTAGTTGATGTAACAACATCAGCAAATGGAATTGGTGATGGATGAAGTCCCGTTGCAACAAGACCTGCAATATGAGCAATATCTACTAATAATTTTGCATCAATACTGTCGCATATTTCACGGAATTTACCAAAATCCAATGTTCTTGGATATGCAGATGCACCTGTTATGATCATTTTTGGTTTATGTTCTTTTGCTAATTCCTTTAACTTCATATAATCAATAACTTCTGTTTCCTTTTCAACTCCATAATGCACAGCATTATAAAGAAAGCCGGAAAAACTGACTTTATGACCATGAGTAAGATGCCCGCCATGAGAAAGATTGAGACCAAAAAATGTATCGCCGGGATCAAGAAATGAAAAATATGCAGTCATATTTGCCTGTGAACCACTATGTGGCTGTACATTAGCATGCTCTGCTCCAAAGAGTTTCTTTGCTCTTTCAATTGCCAATTCCTCTGCATCATCAACAAATTCACAGCCGCCATAATATCTCTTTCTCGGATAGCCCTCTGCATATTTATTTGTCATTACAGATCCCATTGCTTCAAGCACTGCATCAGAAACAAAATTCTCGCTGGCAATAAGTTCTATTTTCCCTTTCTGTCTATCTTCTTCATTCTGTATTGCATTAAATATCTCAATATCGGTTTTCTTCAAACATTCCTTTTTCATATTTTACTCCTTTGTGAATAAATTACATACTACTCTTATTATATGTTTCTATTCCTTTTTTTAATATATTTATTGCATCTTTAAGATCAGTAGTATTTAATACATAGGCAATCCTCACCTCATCAATGCCTTTTCCTTCTGTAGCATAGAAGCCTTGAGCAGGTGCGATCATTACTGTTTTTGAATCAACTTCAAAATCAGTAAGCATCCATTTTGCAAATTTATCAGCATCATCAATTGGAAGCTTTAGAATACAATAAAATGCTCCTTCCGGTTTTTCAGTAAAAACACCTTTAATGGCTTTAACTTCTTCATATACAACATCTCTTCTATTTTCATATTCCTTTATCATATCATCCATAAACTCATTCATATATTTATAACCCTCAATCATTCCTATCTGCTCAAGGGTTGGAGGACATAATCGTGCCTGTCCTAATTTCAGAATACCTTTCATAAGTTCCTTATTCTTTGTTACAATATTACCTATTCTTGCTCCACATGCAGAGAATCTCTTTGAAATGGAATCCATCACAACAATCCTTTCTTTCGCATATTCAAATTCCAACACTGATGTATGTTTTTTACCATCAAAAACAAATTCTCTGTAAACCTCATCGGATAAGACAAATAGATCGTGTTTTTCAGCAATTTTAATTACCCGCTCAATTTCTTCTCTTGTGAAAACGGTACCTGTTGGATTATTTGGAGAGCATATTAATATTGCTTTGGTTCTTTCATTTATCAATTTTTCAATTTCTTCATCAGATGGCAAGTGAAATCCATTTTCAACATTTGTTGTTAAAGGACGAATCTTCACATCTGCCATTGCAGCAAAACCATTATAATTTGTATAAAATGGTTCGGGTATTATAATCTCATCCCTATTATCACAAACCGCCATCATAGCAAAAACTATTGCTTCACTACCACCTGTAGTAATAAATATATCTTCACTGCTTACATTATAATTATATTTATTAAGATAATTCCTTATAGTATCTCTTGATTCCTTTAATCCTTGTGATGGTCCATATGCTAATACTTTTTCATTATACTTCTTGATTGCGTCAATCATAATTTTGGGAGTGTGAATATCTGGCTGACCAATATTTAAATGATAAACATGAATACCTCTTTCTTTTGCATTTACTGCAAATGGCAAAAGTTTTCTTATGGGTGATTCCTGCATATTAATCACTCTTTTTGATGTTTTCATCAATTGCCTCCATTTTCTGTTTTCTTTCTTTTCCCAGTTTTTTAATTTCCGCCAAGACATCTTCTTTTTTTAAAATACCTTTTTTCTCAAGCACATTCACAATTGCTTCAATGGATAATGCATTTGTATAAAACATCTGTTGATAAGATAAGTTTATTTTTTCAAAATCCTTTTTTTTCTTGTTTTTTCCAAACATAATTACCTCCTATTTTAATCATAAAAACCATTACACTATTAAACATAAAAAATCTATTAAACGGATAAAGAAGTTTTGACATGAGTAGGATTGGTAAAGCGGACGAAGACAAGCAATATAATGAGCATCTGCTCATTTGTCCTGTTTGCGGCATACACAGAGCAGCAAGTTCATTTATTTGCTTGTGTGAGGGAGCGATAACATAATCAATAAAGATAGATTCCAACATATTTTTCAGATTATTCATTCGTAATATATTCCTCGAATTACTCAGAATATACCTCCTTTACTTGTGTGACGGAGCAGAAAAAAAAGAAAGAAAAGAAAAAGAATAATATAATTCTGATGAAAAGGTTCACACATTTACTCTGGGGAACTCTGAAAGAAATATCGGGTTGCATCTATGCTCCCCAGAGTAAACAGTCCTCACCTTTCCAAAGAGAAAGACGCAGAACAAGACAATTTTCTGCGGAGGAAGACAAGAAAGAGGATGAGCATCTGCGATTAACCGTTTTGTATGCTTGCAATTCGCAGCAGTTTATCCGTTTACTTGTGTGACGGAGCAGAAAAGAAAAACACATAATTACCTCGCTATTAGAATTCCTGCAGTAAGTCCAACAAAATCATATATTAAATCCTTATATGAAACCTCGCCTGTTTTAGAGACGCCATCATAAATTTCTTTAATAATAGATAATGTGAGCGGTACAGATACATCAATTCCAATTTTTAAATTTGAATCACTATCATTTATTATTATACTTGTTAATACTGAAGTGCCTGCTGCTATTGCCATTGCAGTAAAAAAATGATCTATTTTATCAGGAGAAAAAAATGGATCATTCACAAAAATTGCTTCATTTCCACTAATTGTAATAAATGATAAAATAATTAATACTATTAACAATTTACGCATGTTTTTGGTCCTTTTTTATTAATTAGTACATCTATAATTGCATTTACACAAATATTTGCCATTTCAGTTCTTGTGTCCTTTGTTGCAGATCCCATATGAGGAGCAAGAATACAATTATCCATTGTTTTTAACTCCTCTTCAATAAGTGGTTCATTTTCATATACATCAAGTGCTGCTCCTGCAATGAGATTTTCTTTTAATGCCTTTACTAAGTCACTTTCTTTTACAATTTTTCCTCTCGCAGTATTTATAAAAATTGCATTCTCTTTCATTTGCTTAAAAGCATTGTAATTGAATATACCTTTTGTTTCCTTATTAAGTGGTGCATTTACAGAAATATAATCAGATTCTTTGATCAATGTATTATAATCCACATATTCACATTTAAAGGGCATATTTTTTTCACTTCTTGCTGTATAAAGAATACGCATATTAAATCCCTTTGCTCTTCTTGCTACTGCCTGCCCAATGCGTCCAAAACCGAAAATACCCAATGTTTTTGAGTAAACATCATACCCAAGCATTTCATCAGGTCTCCATCCCTTGAATCTATCTTTTCTCACATAATCATTTGCTTCAGGAATGCGTCTTGCAGATGATAAAAGAAGTCCAAATACAAGGTCTGCTGTTGCTTCAGTTAATACATCCGGTGTATTTGTTACAAATATATTCTTCTCTTTTGCATACTTAATATCAATATTATCAAATCCAACTGCATAATTAGCAATGATCTTTAATTTATTTCCTGCATCAATAACTTCTTTCACAATACTATCTTTTAAAAGACATATAATGCCATCCATATCTTTCACAATATTAATCATCTCATTCTTATCCGGATGCTTTCTGGGAATTAATACACCAATATTATATTTTTTTAATTTTTCTTCTACATTAATAGGTAGCTTTTCTGTTATTAAAATTTTCATAAACCCAAATCCTTTGAAATTTCACTCATTGCATTTAGGCAATGTAAAATAAAATCATCAATATTTATACCTGAATCCTCAATGGATCTTATTTGCTCTCTATCTGCACCTGCAGCAAAGCGTTTCTCATTGAATCTTCTTTTAACAAAATCAAAATCAACACTGCCAATTTTCTTATCAGGATGCATTAAAACAGCGGCAACAATTAAACCTGTTAAAGGGTCAACAGCATATAATGTTTTCTCAATCAATGTTTCTCTTTCTTTATGACCTGGGTGTGCAAGTATGGCATCTAATATTTCCTGTTTCACTTCCTTTTCCTTTAATAATTCAACAGTAATATATCCATGCTTCTTCGGTTTATCAAATGTACTATCATAATCTAGATCATGAAGTAATCCCGCTATTCCCCAATCATCTTTGTCTTTATTAAAAATATCTGCCATTTTCCTCATACATGCTTCACAGGCAAGCATATGTTTTATCAGGTTCTTATTCTTTACTGAATTTTGTATCATTTCCAATGCTTCACTCCTGTTCATTATAACCCCTTTTTGCATTCATTAAAACGATTTTTGTTTCATCATCCGCATTTTCCATATATGAATTAAAAAATTCCCTTTCTTTTTCAATACCAATATCATTATTAATAATATAAATTAGCACCTTAGCTCCCAAAATACCAAATTTTTCCTTTTCAATAATAATTGTAAATAGGTATCTTGCATCTTCATGTAAACCTGAGGCTAAAAATTCCTTTGCCATTTTGAATAATGCACTTGAACCAGCATATTCAATTAGTTTCTTTGTTTCCATTTCCCTGAAAATATTCTGTAAATTAGTTTTATCGCCATCTTTCATTACTCTGCTTAAATATAGATCCGATATAAAAGCAGCCCTGCTATTATTACCACATTTTGTTAATGATTCAAATAAAGGAATAAAACTCTCATAATTATATTTCTTTAAAAATGGTGCCTCAAGTATTAAGGATGCCTCTTTGAATTTATTATCATAATAAGCATCTAATCCCTTCTGTTCCTCAACTGAGAATCCCATAAGATTTGATGATTCCTGAATGCGCGGAGCAATATATTTTTCTTCTATCTTAAAATAATTAATTAAAACAGCAATTATAACACCAAACATGAAACCACCAATATGTGCCATAAATGCAATTCCTGAATCACTCTGCCCAGAAGCATCCATTATTTGCTGAACAAACCATAGGGGAAGGACTATACCGGCAATAATTCTAAATGTACCGAAAAATGGTCTAAATGGAAAAAAGAAATAGAAGAATTTTATCTTTGTTTTGAAATGCCTTACCATAAAAACGCCCATAACACCTGCAATGGCACCGGATGCACCTATAAGTGGGATATTTGGATCTCCCTGTGATAGTATAAATATAAGTGATGATACAATGCCGCTGAGAATATAGAATATGAGAAAATTCATTCTCCCATAGGTATCCTCTACATTTGCACCAAGCAGCATTAAGAACCACAAATTGCCAATAAGGTGAAATATATTAGCATGAGTAAACATTGCTGTTAAAAAATTAATAATACCTTTATTTTTTCCGGAAACACCTAATCTATTAAATACATGTTCATTCATTGCATTTTCGTATTTTGCCTTTGCATCTGTGATTGCTTTATAATATACGCTTAATGAATCTATTTCAGGATTTTCTATCTGCTTTTTGAAATGCTCCTGGTCTGAAAGTAATTCTGCAAATGTATAGCCCTCATAATTCATTAAATATTCCAATAAAACATCACTATACTCATAATATGCATTCATAATTTTATTATTATCTTCACTAATGCGTCCATTAACTGCAATAAATGCAATAATATTAATGAGTATTATTATAATTGTAATAAATGGTGCTCTTTTAAGATTTCCGGAATTGCCTATTGGTATAATCATTTATCCTCATTCTCCAGTAAAAATTCCTGCTTTTTATTCTCAAAGAGTTTAGCATATTTATAGGATGAATCAAGTAAATCCGCATCTGAATAAATATTGATAATATAATCATATGCTAAAATCCCCATTGAATCAATATTTATTGCCTTTTTAAATATTCTAAGTGCATATTTGTAATTATCAGTATTATAGTAAAGTGTACCTAAATTAATGTATGCTTCATAATACATTGAGTCAATTTCAATTGCTCTCAAATAGCTCCTTTGTGATTCTTCGCCATTATTATTCAAATAATGAATATTCCCATTAATTAAATGTGATTCTTTATCATTATTATCCAAATCAATTGCCTTACTTATAAATATTTGAGCAGAGTCAAGAACCCCTACTTTAGCATAACATTTTGCTAATAATTTGTATGTTCTTTTATTATTCTTATTAAATTTAGATGATTCAATTAGAAGTGTTAGACATGAATCCATATTCCCTGATACAAACATTTCTCCAGCATTATTTGTCAAAATTATAGATGCTAATTCTCTGATATCATCAATATTATGAAATTGATCTTTATACTTTTTAAGAGTATTTAATGCATCTGGATATCTTTCCAATTTATTATTATAAACAATCATCAGCATTATATAATCACTGCGTTTATTCCCTTTCTGTACTTCATCTTCAAGTAGATTTGCGGCTATCTTGTATTCCCCGTTTTCAATTAATTGTTCAATTGATTGGTTCTGAGAACAGGATAATATTATAATCAAAGAAATAATTACAATTATCTTCTTATAAGATAACATCGCAGCCCCTTTTTTTTACATGCACAATATTTTCACATCTTAAACCATATTTACCAGGGATAAAAAGTGAAGAACTCAATTTTATAATTGAATTCTTAAATAATATTGTTTTTTCCTTTATTGAATTCACTTCCTCAAAAAAAGAGGTTCCCGGTAATTTAACTGCATAATCAATAAAATACTTTTCAAGTTTATGCTGAGTGAAAAAGTCCCTCATTTCTATATCAATATCACAAATATTAACTCCTTCTTTTATAATAGATCTCATAACTTCAAGTGCATCTAAAACAATTTTTAGATGTTTTAATCTTGTTTTTGAAGTTGATCCATTCAATATTTGTGAATGTGAAATACTTATACCCATTCCTTTATTCATTACTCCAAAATCTATTAAAATAATATCATCCTTTTTCAATTTTACACCAATTAATGTAGGATAAATTGTCTTTGAATTAAATCCAACAAGAGTTGGAACAAATCTTCTCTCTGCTCCCATTTTATATATCATTTTATCAACTATATTTCTAAGTTCAATATCTGTGATCCCAATTTTTAAGTATTCCGGAATTTCTTTAATAATATTCTTCATAATACCTGCACAATTTTTTATTTTCTTTATTTCATTTTCCCTTTTCACAATTCCTAATGTTTTGAGAGGAGAAATGAAACCAAATGTTATTATATTATCATAGTAATGAGAAAGAGAGATATTTACTAATCCCAATCTTTTAATTTTTTCTTTTTGCAAAATAATATTTACATCATGAATAAATGTTTTGTTATTATATAAATATTTATTTGAATTACATTTTATTACCTTTATATTTTTAATGTCCTTAATAAATGGATAAAATAATACTTCGCAAATAATATAGACATTTTTCTTTCCAACAAGAAGATTCATATCATATTCATTTGCATTATATGATCTATCAATATCCAGTAATGATAGAACATCAAATGAAGAATCAATAAGTATCATTTCATCGTTTTTCAGAATCCGCTTCAATGTATCAATTTTTCTCATTTTTCTCCACCTCTTTATATAATTTTTCTAATACAGCATCTTTATTCCCTGTGAAAATGATCTCGCCTTTTTTAAACAGAATACATTGTGAAGTAGTTCCTGTTATACCAAAATCCGCTTCCTTTGCTTCTCCCGGACCATTAACAACACAACCCATAATTGCAATTGTAATATTTTTATCTGATCTTGAAAATATCTTTTCTATTTCACTTTGCATAGATATAACATCAAATGTTGTTCTTGAACATGTAGGACAAGCAATAATATCAGGTGCATTCTCATATAAATGTAATGATTTAAGAAGCATTTTTGCAATCTTTATCTCTTCAATGGGTGATGCAGAGAGAGATATCCTTATAGTATCCCCAACTCCATTAAGCAGCAGAGAGGCAATTCCTGCAGAATTTTTCACTGTACCTCTAATAATACCTCCTGCCTCCGTAACTCCCAAATGTATTGGATAAGGGATTTGTTCTTTTAAAATAATATTTGCTTTATACATAAAGGTAACATCAGATGATTTTATTGATATAATAATATTATCAAAGTCATTATTTTCAAAAAAACGAACTGCATTAACCGCTGATTCCACTAATGCTTCCGGAACAGGATGACCATACTTCATTAGTAATTCACTTTCCAGTGAACCCGAGTTCACTCCAATTCTTATTGGCACCTTATTTGTTTTCGCTGCTTTAATAATAGAAACTAAATTGCGTTTTTTAATATTTCCTGGATTTATACGGATCTTTGAAGCACCTGCTTCAATTGCTTCAATTGCAAGTTTATAATCAAAGTGTATATCGGCAATAACAGGCATAGTAGCATTATCAATAATATATTTAAAATCATTGTAAAATTTTCTATCTGAATAAGCAATCCTTATAAGCTGACATCCTTCATCTTTAAGTAATTCAATCTGTTTTAGTGTTTTCTCTTTGTCCGACAAAATCGTATTCACCATTGATTGAATGACAATAGGATGTTTACCTCCTATGGGAATTCCGGATACAAGCACTGATTTTTCTGAATTCACTTTTTATATCTCCTAATATGAGCACCAATTTTTCTCAACTTTTTTTCTATATGTTCATATCCACGATCAATATGATAGATCCTTTTAACTTCCGTTTCACCATCTGCTACAAGTCCAGCTAATACAAGTGCAGCAGAAGCACGTAGATCAGATGCCATTACAGGTGCTCCTGATAATTTTTTAACACCTTTAATTATTGCTGTATTATCTCTAAGTTCAATATCTGCTCCCATTCTTTTCAATTCAGGAATATGCATAAATCTCTTTGTAAATACATTTTCAGTAATAGTTGAAATTCCATTTGCCTTAATCAGTATGCTCATAAATTGTGCCTGCATATCGGTTGGAAAATATGGATAAGGCATTATATCTATTTCTACACTCTTTTTCTGTTTACTTCCTTTAAGATATATTGTGTTTCCATCAATTTGAACACTATCCCCTATTTCTGTGAATTTATTCAAGACCTCTGAGTATTGTTCAGGATTTGTATTTGATAGGGTTAATTCTCCACCTGTTATTGATGCAGCAGCTAAAAGAGTGCCTGATTCAATTCTATCCGAAAGAATTGTATATTCTGTTGGTTCTAATTTATCTATTCCATTTATTTCAAGTATAGGTGTATCTAATCCTTTTATATCAGCCCCCATTCTATTAAGAAAGCTTGCAACATCAGCTATCTCGGGTTCAAGAGCCGCTCCCTTAATAATTGTTTTTCCTTTTGCAAAAACAGCAGCCATAAGCACATTTATTGTTGCTCCCATTGATGTACCAAATTTACCTTCAAGATAAATCTCATTAGCCTTCAATTTCTTGCATTTAACATATACATAACCATGCTTCAATACCACATTACACCCCAGTGACTTAAATCCCTTTATATGTAGATCAATAGGTCTTTCTCCTATAGCACACCCCCCCGGCAAAGAAAGAACAGCACTTTTCTGTTTACCTATTAATGCTCCAAGTACATAATATGAGGCACGCATTTTTCTTACAAGGTCATATGGTGCTGTATTTTTTATTTTTCCAGGAACTTTGATCCTCAAAGTGTTTCCTTTCATTGATACATCCGCTCCAAGATATGAAAGTACCTTCATCATATATCTTACATCAACAACATCAGGACAATTATGAAGGATTGTTTCTCCTTCAGCCATTAAAGAAGCAGCCATAATGGGTAGTGATGCATTTTTTGAACCACCTGCCTTTAATTTCCCTTTAAGTGTTTTTCCACCTTCTATAATAAATCTGTCCATATTTTCTTTCCTTTAAAAAAATTATCAAAATTTATTGAAAGTTGCATATACATTTTATCATAAGTAAAATACTTGCCGCCATGCCTTAAATCCACAGCATCTGTCTCAAATCCCTTTATTACTGAAAAAACAGCATTCTTATTAAAGTGGTATTCAACTGTTAATTGCAATCTTGTTTGGATCATTGAAAAACTATCTACCTGAGTGATTTCCGTATTGTATGAATTAACAATTTCAACTAATTGAATATACCAATTGCCTAATTTAACAGCAAAACCACCATATCCCAATAAATAATCCAATCTATGTATATCATTAGTATCATTATCAATATCCCTGAATCCATACTCTCCGTAAAAAGGAAAACTCCAAATACCTTTTTTTAATTCAATACCATAACCAATAGTCATGCGTCTATCATACTCAGCATCTGAATTTATTGAATCATTAAAAGTATTATCCATAATAAGACCTGTAAACATTATCCTGTTTAATAATTGTACGGATTTTATATTACTTGTATTTTTTAAACCTGCTCTAAAAAATAAGGCAGATGAATCGGCACTATGAGTGTATATATCCCTTCTTTCAGTTTCACTCCATTCATAATAATCCGCAGAAAAGCCCGTTCCATTCTTCAATACCATATAAAATTCATTGTTCTTAAAATAACCACTTGAAATAAAAAGATAATTAATTGGAAAATATGAAGTAGTATTAAATGGAATATATGGAGCTGTGTAATTACGGGGAAATGGATATCTTCCATTCTCGTTTTTATGTGCATAATTATTATCAAAATTTTCAAGAATAACATATAGATCATTTTTCGTATTAAATCCATTAAATCCAAAATTCATCATAAAATCACTTTCTCTTTTATTATGCGTTGGATTTGCTAAAAACCCTGCATTAAAATAATTATTGAATTCCCAGTTCAATCCATAACCATAAAGTGAATAACTTGTTTCTATGCTATTAAAATCAATTCTTATTAAATCAAAATATACATTCCTTGTTAAAGGAACATGTAGTTTTATAATATCATTGACTGCTAAATATTCTATATTATAGCATCCCCCTGATATAAGCATATAATTATCGGCTTTAAAAAAGTCATAAACATGCTGTTCATCAAATGCATTGGAACATTCATCCACAATGAATTCTGTATCCATATACTCAGTAGCCATAAATGAATAAACAAATATTGGAAACAGTATTGTGATTAATAAACTATTCAAAATCCAGTTCTTCTGCTTTGCCATACATTGACCCCACTTTTACAGTTAAAATTCTCAAAACACCTGGCTTTTTGACCTCAATTCCTGTATCCTCCAATATCTTAACAAGATAATCCACGGATTCCGTGTCTTCGGATATTGCGAATATCATTTTAGAATAAGGTCTTGAACCACCCAGTTGATATTTCAGCCCTGCGAAAATAGGAACTTCAAATGCCAGTACATTGCCCATTGATTGACTGTCAACAACAGTGGCATCAGTTATTCCCACTTCAAGAAAGGACTGGAGAATATCATCAAGGTGTTCTTCCTTGTTTAGAATGATTATAACAAGATACATTTATCCTCCATTTATATTTTTTTCTTATATAATATACTTAATGCAATGGGTGCAATCAAAGAAGTGATTAAAATCATTATTACAACTGAATTAAACATTTGCTGATTTATAAGATGATTAGTTAGACCCAAAGATGCAATTACAAGGGCAACCTCTCCTCTTGGTATCATACCAAAACCCACCTTAAATGATTCTTTGATTGTTAAGCCGGTGAAAAATACTCCAAGCCCTGAACCAAGAAGTTTTCCTGCAATTGCAATAAACACAAATAAAGATGTAAATAAATAATTTATTTCTCCAAAATGAATAGTGGTTTTTAACCCAATTACAAAGAAAAATACCGAAACAAAAAGAGTATCTGATATAGTGGACACCTTTTCAATTATTCTTCGCCTATATGGTGTTTTTGCAATTGAAACTCCTGCAATATAAGCTCCAGTAATAGCAGCAACTCCTAATTTGTTTGATAAAAAACCCATAATAAGCATTAAAATAATTGCAATGCCCAAAATTGATTGTGGAGTTCTTAAACGCCTTGCAATTCGCATTGAAAAGGTTGATAAGAATAGATAATAAAATGCAACAAATAGAAAAAACCCGCCCAATTTAAGAAATGTTATTAATAAACTGCCTTCATGGGTCATAAAGATCATTGATATGGTCATAAAAATTATTGCAATAACATCATCCATAACAGCAGAGCCAAGTATTGTAACACCACTCCTTGTATTAAGTGCTTTGAGTTCAACAAGAGTCATAATAGTAATGGAAACAGATGTGGCAGTAAGGGTTAATCCCATCATATAACATGTTTTAAAATCATATTTCAAGAACATTAAGGTTAAAGCTAGAAAGAGAGGAACAAAAACACCAAGTATTGCAGCAACAATAGAACTCTTACCCTGCTTTTTCATTTGACTGATATTTGTTTCAAGACCTGCAATAAACAGTAAGAATAGAATTCCGATCTCTGCCAAAAACTCTAATGTATTACTTAAATGAATAATATGTAAAACAGGACCGCAAATAATACCTGCTAGAATAATACCAATTACAGCAGGAAGTTTCATCCTTACAAAAAATTCTGAAACAATCCTTGCAATTAATAGAATCACTGCATAGGTTAATATACTATCCATTAATAACCCTTAATAATATTATAATAGCATTATATTTCATTGTGCTTTATTTTATCAGATAAAGTTAATATGTAAATAGGGACGGTCGTTCACATTTTATAAACAACCGTCCCTTCTTTTTTCTATTCCCATTTCACAAGCTCATATTTTTCTTTCCAATCAAAAAACTTTGTACAATCCATATCGAAATATATTATTTGTACAAGTTGAGGACAATAAAAAGCATCTCCCACATCTACCTGATATATAAGTATATCAAGCTTTACTAAATCAGTAAAGTAACCTGCTTTTATTTGTTTATCAACATTTACTTCTCTAATCTCAAATTTATAATTATAACTCCAAATATCTGTTTCCTCTTCTACCGGTGTTTTTAAAATAAAATCTTCGGGAAAATCATTGGTTATCCAATCATCATGATATACAGAATCGTAATTAATATTTTCATTATAATTATAAATTGAATTTATTGTTATAAAAGTATCAGTATTATCTTCAGTATAAAGGATTAAATCCCATTTCAGTATTACTCCATCTTGATTTGTTGTATCAACAAGTTCTTTGATCCATGAATATTCAGAATAACTACCATTTTTTTGCTCTGTACATTCATAAGTTAATTTTGTTCCAATTGCGGGAATCTCTGCCCAATCCCATATATTATTGGGATCTCTTTCCTGATTATTGTTAATTAATGAGCAGGAGAATAGTACACTCAGAATTATTATAATGAAAATGCCTTTTTTCATATTATTCCTTATAATGATTTATAAATTTGTAATGTCTATTATAAATTAAATTATCATAATAATATATAGGTCTTCCGCAATCGGAATCCTTTACTATCATTCCTAATGAAGAATCAAATTCATAATATGTCATTTTTTCACCTAACCAACGAACCATTATTGATATTTTGCTTCCAGTAACTCCATAATCAATATCTTCTATTTCACATTCTGTTCCATAAAATAAACACCCATATGGAGACCATTCATGTTCTAATTCAATAGGACAATCAATCATTATTCTATCATACCATGAATCCACATAATCTATTTCATTTTCGCTTGTTAATATCTGATTACTATCATAATTTATTATCATATAATAAATTGAATCAGTAATAATAGTATCTATTGATAATGAATCAATAATAATTCTTTTTGTTTCGTTTACTTTCATAATTTCGGAACCCTTATTATTGATATTTTTCTCAATTATCTTTTTTGTTAAAATCGTATATACATCATAATCATCAGGGAATCCCATATTAGAATTATTGATTCTATTGCTCTCAATTCCTTCATATACAAATACATCCCCCACTTCAGGAATATCTACCCAATCTCCGATATTATTTGAATCCCTGATTACAGACATTATTGTACAATTAATGATAATCAAAAAGAAGATTAAATATAATGCTTTAACTGTTTTACTCATTTTATTCCTTCAAATATAGTCTGCTTTTTCTATCTAATTACATTAGTTTTTATTGTTTTTCTTTGTTTTTCTGTATCAATAATTATAAAATAGATTCCATTGGATATCCTACTATTAAACTTATCCTCTTTATTCCATTCAATAGTATGATTCCCTTCATTCAATTGTTCATTTATCAATGTTTTGATTTCTTGGCCTAATACATTAAAAACAGAAACCTTTACATTATTCGCATCATTCATAGTAAAACTGATTTTGATATCTGAATTATTTTCACTTATTGTTATTTTTTCTGATAATATGTTTTGAGTTGTAATGCTTTTCTTTAGTTCATTTTTCTCTTCATCATTATTTTTCTCAAATTCATATAGTATTATCTCCGAACATACTGCATAAGGACCTGACATTTTGCTGATATCCACTCTTATTTCTCCATCTCTGATACAGCTATTAGGTATCCATTCTTCTAATTCGGTAATCTTATCATTATATATCTTTTTCACTTTATTAACCCTTGTATCTATTCCAATCCTCTGACTTACTGTTTCTCCACTTTTCTGATAAAACACAAATTTAATCTTATATCTTCTTCCCGGATTCAATGATGTAAATCTATAACTGAGTTGATAATTATCATAGTCAACAGTATATTCAGGTAGATTATTATAATATATAGTATCAAATTTCTGTATATTGTAAACATCTCCCATTTCTGTTCCACAATCTGCATATATGTATTCAATTGGATCCATATCATCTTTCATATATAATTTTACTGGTATTAATGTTGGTAATGCTCTGGTGTTTTCCTGATTAATACTCATATCCTCAGTCCATAACATATATAGTTTACCTTTAGGCCAATTCTGTCTATAGTATGCACTTGGATGATATGAATCTCCTCCTGATTTCAGTGATATATTCTGATACTCCATTATCCATCCACCTTTAAATTCACCAATATGTATTATATCCTTATCTCCGAACTCATTCTCTTTACTGAATAAATATTGACAGCCATTTACCACATATGGATAGTTTAATTCCTTTGTTTCATTTTCTCTTATTACTTCAATATCTTTCCAGCCAATATCTATTTTTGTTCTTTTTACTATTCTATATGTTCCATCATATAATTGTTCTCTCCATATTACTGATGTTTTATCACCATATGAACTGATTATCGGATGTTCTCCTATTCCTTCAATTGAATTTATTTTTTCCTTTCCTGTTTCATTATCATAATAATATATTTCTCCATTTTTACTCCAACTAATTACAATATCAGAATTTGCCTTTATTGATATTGATGGACATTTAAATGCATGTTGTCCACCCTCATCTATTGGTATAGGAGCTAATACTGCTCCTGTTTCTTTACTATCATAATCAGAGATATTTACTTTACTTCCTTTGGGTCCATCTTCTACCCATCCTAAATAGGAATTATCAAATACATCAGTTTCAAAACAAAGAAATTCAATGTTTGCAGTTGTTGAACTATATATTGTTGATTCTGTATCCCAATTATCTGCTATTTTCTTTTTACTATATATATTGTTATTGTTTACCCAACATATAACAGGAGTTCCATCATTTAATAAATTAATTGCTGGAGCATATCCTTGTCCTATAAACTCATTACAGTTCCACTGCTCTCCATCATCTGATGAAACTGTATAAAATACGCTATCACTCTTTGTATAAATTACATGAATGTTTTCAAGGCTATCAACAACTATTTTTCTTCCATTGGCATATCCTGTTGCATCTGTTTTATCTGTGTATTGTACTATTGGATCACCATCAACTGGAGGCCACATTATAACTGTATTTGAATATAAACCTCCTGCTGTAATTTTATCAAAAACTTTTACTCTAAAATACAATTTTGAATCAAACAATGATACTGGAATTTTATGAATATATTCGTCATTATATGTTTGGTAAATATTCTGAAAAGTCTCTGTTGAATTATTATAGATTTGATAATAATGTAATAAACCTTTTTTGAAGGTTCCATATGTCATTTTTCTTGTTAGTTTAATATTATAATCACCTT
>JAUVJU010000063.1 GCA_030592285.1 Caldifarciminota bacterium | reverse complement strand
ATTAGAGATTTCAACAGAAAAGAATTAGCAGAAAAATATATTGCATATTTAAATAATTGTTTATATGATTGAAATTATAATAATTGTAATATCATTTATTTTGTCATTGTTTCTTGTTTTAGGAACAAAAAGAATGAGTATAAGTTTTGGAGTTCATGATATTCCCAATGGTAGGAAAATACATACTGAACAAATCCCAACATTAGGCGGATTGGGTATTTTTATTGCTGTATGGGTAACAATGATAATAATGGATATAGTAGGAGTAATAGAATTCAACACTATTATTTTCAGAATATTTACTATCTCCATAGCAATGTTTATTATGGGTATAATAGATGATGTGAAAGGTCTTTCGGCAAAACAAAAATTTACTGTTCAAATAATTGCAGGTGGAACATTTTTTCTTTGGAATAATGCGAATACTATTATTGTTTTCTCAAATCCAATACTATCAGCTGTGATTTTTACATTGATCTCAATATTATTATTTACAATAATGACAAATAGTGTGAATTTTATAGATGGGTTAGATGGATTATGTGCGGGTGTTTCAATAATATTTTCAATTGCACTTTTTATTTTTGCTTCACATATTGGCAATGAATATGTAAGATTACTGAATCTTGCTATGATTGGAGCTTTATTGGGCTTTAGTATATTCAACTTTTATCCTGCAAAAATATTTATGGGAGATACGGGTAGTTTGTTTTTAGGTGGAATTTTTACAATGAATGCAATAGTTCTTGTTTACAGAGCTCCTGATAAGTGGATTTCTTTTATAATGCTTTTTAGTTATCTTTTTATTGAATTATCTTTAACAGTATTAAGGCGCATTATTAAGGGGAATAGAATGTTCTCTGCTGATAAAATGCATATTCATCATATCTTAAAAGGCAAAGGAATTGACCAAAGACCTGCAGTAATAACTATATATTTAATTAATATTATTTTTTGTTTTTTATCAGTTATATATTTTATGACAAACAACATTATTATTCTATTTATGTATATTGTTTATGTTATCATTTTATCTCTTGTATTTTTTAATAAAATGCTAAAATTGAGAGAAAATGCATGATTTTCAGTAAAGATAGTAAAACTATTCGATTAACAATATTTATACTTGATATTTTCATTACTGTAGTATCATTTATTGTTGCACTTGTATTGAGGATGGTAATGCATAATGCTGGTCTTGAATTTGAGTTTAGTTTGGAAATGTATTTAATCATTTTTATAATAAGTATTCTAACTTGGATAATTTTTCTTAAAACACATAATCCTATCCCACTTTTACCTCATTATTCTTTTAAGGATGTTATATATGATATGATAAAAAAAGTAATTATGGGTATTATTATTATATTGTCCATTTCATTTCTAATAAAGGGTATAATTATTTCAAGATTATTTTTAATAATATTTGGAATTATTAATATTTTATTTTTAATTATTGAAAGAAGACTTTTTTTTCTATATAAACGAAACAAGCATAGAAAGGGAATGAATTTGGCAAAAGTACTCATTGTGGGTAATAAGAAGAATGCAGAAAAAATTGTAGATATAATATCTTCTCATCAAGATTGGGGTATTGAGCTTATAGATATTATTCCTGTAAATGATTTGGAGGAAAATGGTTTTCCTGAGAAATTTAAATCCATACACATAGACATGGTAATATTTACAATAAGTGGAAACAATCTTGAAATGTTTAATAAATATATACCACAATTAATGAGTAGCGGCGTTAAAACAATGTTGTATTTGGACTCCCTGATAAAATCACATGATGCATTTATTGAACAACAGTCATTTCTAAATATTGATTTTCTTACTTTTTCATCAAATAAGGAAAGAGAGATATCATTGTATTTTAAATACATATTTGATAAATTTTTTTCTATTTTTCTTATAATAATATTATCTCCCTTTTTGGGAGTTATTGCATTAATATCATTAATGATCAATGGAAAACCAATTGTTTTTAAACAGGAACGAGTGGGATACAATGGGAAAATATTTAATATATACAAATTCAGAACAATGTGTAAAAATGCCGAACATAAAAAAGTAGATTTAATTCATAAAAATATTATGACCGGTCCTGTTTTTAAAATAAAAAATGACCCACGGGTAACAATATTTGGAAAATTATTGAGAAGATGGTCTATAGATGAAATTCCACAATTAGTTAATATTTTAAAGGGTGATATGAGTTTTGTAGGACCAAGACCCCCTCTTTCGGAAGAGGTAGGGAAATACAAATTGTGGCAAAGGCGACGATTATCAATGAGACCTGGGCTTACCTGTACTTGGCAAATATCAGGGCGAAATAGTATTGATTTTATTGATTGGATGTATATGGATATGGAGTATATTGATCATTGGTCTATTCTTTATGATATAATTATTATTGCAAAAACTATTCCTGTAGTAATTTCAGGCAAAGGGAATGTATGAAGAGAATTACAGTTATAATCTGCTTAATGTATATAGCAGTAAATATATATTCTTTTCCAGTTTTTCAGGATTATTCTAATTTTGAATATGTGGATTACTTAATAAAAAAGGGATACATTGAGATTAATGATAATGATATTCCAATTTTTTCTGAAAAAATCATTGAAAAATTATTTGAAAATAATAATTACTTATCAAAAAATGATATTAATATTGCATCCTTTTTGATTACTGCATTAGAAAGAAGGAATAAAGGGAAAATAACTGAACAAATGAAAATTGAATTATTACATAATAATTCTTGGGATTATAAATTAAATAATAGAATTAATATTTATTGGAATCTAAATTCTTTTTTTATTGAAACCGAAATGAATTCCCATTATCCATATACTGAAGTAACATATAAAGATACTATCTTAAAAAGAATTTGGAATAACTCATCTTCAAAAATGAGTAAAGGATATATTGGATATAGAAATAAAAACATTTATATATTAGCAGGAAGATTCCTTCCTGCATGGGGTAGAGGTATTTATGATAATATGTTTCTCTCATCAGAGATTCAACCATTAGATGGATTGATGTTCAAATATGAGAAAGGAGTTTTTGATTTTGCATTTATTACTGCTTCACTAACACCTAATTATAGAACATTTAGATTTGATTCATTAAGAAAATATGTTTCTTTTCATAAAATTGGATTTAAATTACCATATAATACATATTTTACATTTAAAGAAATAATTATTTATTCAAACAATAAACCTAAATGGATTTATTTAAATCCATTTACACTATATTATGGGGTTCAATGGAATAATCACTTTGATGATAATTGTATTTGGTCTATTGAGATGATAAATAGATATGTAGATGGATTAACTATTAGTGGAGAATTATTTATTGATGATTTTATCTATGAAAAAGAAATTGAAGCATTGTTCTCAAATTTTCATTTATATGCACCTGACAAAATTGGACTTCTTATCAATTTTTCCTATACCCCTTCATTTATTGAAGGATTGTTGATTGAATCTGAATATGCCAGAATTAGTAAATATACTGGTACTCATAGGCATATGGAAGTATCATATTCCTATTATACCGATCCAATACTTTATTCTATAGGTCCTGATGCAGATTTTTTAATAGCAAAGGTTAAATATTTTTTAAGCAATTATTTTATTGCTGAATACAATATTATTTATCAAAGAAATGGAGAAGGAAATATAAATGAACCATTTATTGAAATGAATAATCAGAATTATAAGTTCAATTTTCCATCAGGTATTGTAGAAAATGCAATGATAAATAAAATATCAATGCTTTATAAATATAATATACTTGAATTACAAATAAATGCAGGATATTCAATGAAAATGCATAAGGACAATATTCCATATAATTTTGAAGAGATATTGTTTTTTGGTTTTCAAGGAATAATAAATATATGAAAAAGATATTTCTACTATTGTTTGTGGTTTTTGCATTGTTTGTTTTTTCCGAAAAATTCATTTACAGGGACTATAATTATTATGGCTATGTAGAATACTTGGTAAAAAAAGGTTATATTGATACTGGGAATAATGATATCCCAATACTGGTGTCTGATATTATAAATTCAATGGAAGAAACTGCTATAGAGATAGAAAACAATGTGTCTAATATTCCAAAAAACGATATTCCCATATTTATGTTCATTTACAATGATTTAACAAAGGGATCTCCTTTTAAAATTAAAAATGAATTTTACATGAAATCAATGAATTATGATTCAATTGAATTTTTCAATAATGATTCACTAATGTTTGATTTGAAAAATGAGTTTTATTTAGTTGGAAATATGGAATTTGCAGATATTCAGATTGCAATTAATAGTAGGATGCCTTATGGACCAAAAAATTACAAAGACACTATCCGTGCTCTTGAATGGAAAGGGACAAAAACAATTATTGATAAAGCCGCTATTGGTATTTCGTATGGTGAAAATTATATCATTATGGGAAGATTTCTTCCGGCATGGGGACAAGGAATATTTGATAATATGTTTTTATCACGAAAGACCGAGAATTATGATGGTTTGAGTTTTCGATTAAAAAAAGGAATGTTAGAATTTTCCTATTTTGTAGCTACTCTTTCTCCCGGACACGCGACATTTAGAGATGAGGTATTCACCCGCTATGTATCTTTTCATAAAGTGGGCTTTTATTTACCATATAATACCTATTTTGCATTCAAAGAAATTATACTTTATGGATCTCCAATAATGGAAACAAGATATCTTAATCCATTTGTAGTATATTACTTCACACAATGGAATGGACATGCTGATGATAATATTATATGGTCAATTGAATTGATTAATAAACATTTTAATGGAATACCAATATCTTTTGAAATGTTTATTGATGATCTTCAATATGATGAAGATAGAAGAGTTGCCCCGGATAAAATCGGTATAATTGGCAATATTAGTGTACCAATAATAATTGATGGATTGTATATTGATTTAGAATATGCATTAATTACAAAGTGGACAGGAACCCATGAACATTCAGAATGTGTTTATAATTATTACTCTGAACCAATGCTATACTTTATTGGACCTGATTCAGACTTTTTTGGATTAAGGATTAATTACATGTTTTCAAATAAAATATCTGCAAGCTATATTTATAATATAACAAGAAGCGGAGAGGGAACAATGTACTTATCTCACGAAGAAGAAGGCGGTGATCCTCATCCTCCATTCCCATCAGGTATTGTTGAAAAAGTGAGGAGTAATTCCTTTTCTTTTGAATACAATGTATTTAAATGGTTTGGTATAAATTGCGGTATTGAAGCAGTGAATTATTATAATAGAGATAATATAAGAGCTATCAGTGAATTTGATCTTAATATGTATATACAAGGAGTTATACGATTATGAAAGTACTTGTAACAGGTGGAGCTGGATTTATTGGATCTCATTTACAGGATACATTAGTAGAAATGGGTCATGATGTTACTGTATTTGATGATCTTTCAACGGGATTTGGAAAAAATTTAAACAGTAAAGCAAAATTTTTTAAGATTGATATATCAAATCAGAAAAAAATGATCCCTATTTTCAAAAAGGAACAGTTTGAACTGATCTTTCATACTGCTGCTCAGATTGATGTGAGAAAAGCATCAGATGATCCTTATAGGGATGCTGAAGTAAATATTCTTGGAACAATCAATTTGCTCAAAAATGCAGCGGATTTTAATGTTAGAAAAATGATTTTCAGTTCAACCGGTGGAGCCATGTATGGTAATGTTGAGGAACCTGCAAATGAACAAAAAATGCCAGATCCAAAATCTCCATATGGAATTTCAAAATATTCCGATGAAATGTATTTAAGATTTTTTGGTGATGAATACAATGTTGAACATACAATACTGAGATATTCAAATGTATATGGTCCAAGACAGAGTTCAAAGGGAGAAGCAGGCGTTGTTGCAATATTCATTAATAATATGACAAATTTGAAAGAAAGTATATTGTATGGATTTGGAAATATGGTAAGAGACTATATCTTTGTGGAAGATGTTGTTGAAGCAAATATCCTATCAATGAATAATGGAAATAAATGTATGTATAATGTGGGAACCGGAAAGAAGACATCAGTTAAAGAATTATTTGAAATGATTAAAACATATTATCCTGAATATAATATTGAACCAACAATAAAGGACAGAAGACCAGGAGAATTAACATCATCTGTATTAGATGGAAAAGTTCTTTTAAGGGATTATGATAAGGATGATTATATCCCTATTGAAATAGGAATAAAAAAAACGGTTGATTGGTTTAAAAAGGAAATTAAATGAAAAAGGAAAAGGAATATTTTGTTCATGAATCATCCTATATTGACATTGGTGCTAAAATAGGAAAGGGAACAAAGATATGGCATTTTACACATATTATGGCAGGAGCTGTAATTGGTATGAATTGTTCAATTGGACAATCATGCACAGTAGAAAATAGAGCAAAGATAGGCAATAGGGTAAAATTGCAAAATAATATTTCGGTCTATGGTCTTGTGGAAATTGAAGATGATGCGTTTTTGGGTCCAAGCATGGTATTTACAAATGATATTAATCCAAGATCAGCATTCCCAAAAAAGGGTGATTTTATGCCTACCAAAGTGAAAGAAGGAGCATCAATTGGAGCAAATGCAACTATTGTTTGCGGTATCACCATTGGAAGATGGGCTTTTATCGGAGCTGGTGCAGTTGTAACCAAAAGTATTCCTGATTATGCATTGGTTATGGGAAACCCTGCAAGAATAAAAGGGTTTATGTGTAGATGCGGAGAAAAAATGAAAGACATTATTCCTGGTACAGAGAAAGTAGATTATAAATGTAAATGCGGCAAAGAATTTACTATTGAAAATATTGAGGTAAAAGAAAATGAAAGTTAAAATGCTTGACCTCTCAAGAGAATACAAAACATATAAAAAGGATTACTTGAATGTAATTGAAAATGTATTTAATCAAGGAGCATTTATACTGGGTCCAATTGTAGAGGAATTTGAAAATGACTTTGCTGAGTATATGAATATAAAACATGTATGTGGAGTTGGAAATGGCACTGATGCATTGCGTATTGCACTTCTTGCCTGCGGAATTAAAAAGGGAGATGAGGTTATAACAACACCATTTACATTTGTTGCAACTGCAGAAACAATTGCACAAACAGGGGCTAAGGTTATCTTTGCGGATATTGATGAGGAAACATTAAATATTGATCCTGATGAAATACTAAAAAAAATAACTCCCCAAACAAAGGCAATATTACCGGTTCATTTATATGGAAATCCATGTGATATGGATAGAATTATGGAGATGTCAGAAAAGCATAATCTCATAGTTATTGAGGACTGTGCTCAATCTATTGGATCATTATATAAGAATAAGCAAACAGGTAGTTTTGGAAAATGCGGCTGTTTTAGTTTTTTTCCCACAAAAAATCTTGGTTGTGCAGGTGATGGCGGGGCGATAATCACTAATGATGAAGAAATTAATATGAAGATAAGAATGCTTAGGGCACATGGGGCTGCAAAAAAGTATGTACATAGAATTGAGGGCTTCAACTCGCGTCTTGATGCAATTCATGCAGCAATGTTAAATTTTAAATTAAAATTAATTAACAGTAAAAATGAAAGAAGAAGGGAAATTGCAAATATATATAATAAAATTATAAACAATAAAATTGTGAGACAAAAAACACAAAATAACGGTCAGCATGTTTATCATCAATTTACAATTATTACGGAAAAGAGAAATGAGTTAAGGGATTTCCTTAAAAAGCAGAATATTGATACGGCAATTCATTATTCTATACCTTTACATAAACAGGAAGTGTTTTCTGATTACAAAAACGAGATCTACCCTATTTCTGAAAAAGCAGTTAATAGAGTGCTTTCATTACCAATTTACCCTGAGTTAAAGGATGAAGAAACAATTTATGTTGCTGAAAAAATAAATGATTTCTTTAGATAAAATAAAAATTATTCCTCATTCAGGGGGTGTATATTTATTCAGGGATTCTAAAAAAACAATAATCTATATTGGCAAATCAAATGATTTACAGAATAGAGTAAAGCAGTATTTTATTAAAAGTGGCGATAAAAGAATACAGGTAGTTTTAATAAGAAGAAATACTGATAGTATTAATTATTATACAACAAAAACAGAGCAGGAAGCATTGCTTCTTGAATACAATCTTATAAAAAAGCATCAACCCAAATACAATGTACAATTAAAGGAGAATAATAAGTATCCATATATTTTTATTACAGATGAGAAACTTCCAAGATTATTATATACCTGGAATAAGAGTGAAAAAGGAATGTATTTTGGTCCATTTACATCAGGATTTTTTGTTTCCAATATTGTTGAAATTTTGAAAGAATTATATTCTTTAAGAAAATGCAATAATAAATCCCCAAAAAAAGCATGTATTGAATTTCAGATGAAAAGATGTAATGCCCCTTGTGAAAATGAAATAAGGGGTGGAAAATACAGGAAAAAAATAAGGGAGATCAAAAATATTTTAAAGGGTAGTTATCCATCTTTATTGAAAACTATGAGAGAAAAAATGTACGAAGAATCAAATAAAGAGAATTTTGAAAGGGCAGGGAAAATTAGAGATACAATAAAAATAATTAGTGATTATATAAAAAAAGGGAAAAAGACAGGGGCAAAACACAAGAATAGAGATATGGTATATATTTCAAGACAGGGAAGAAAAGGGGTTTTTACAATTGTAACAATGCGAGATGGAATAATTATTGATATTTTTTCAAAGAGATTTTTAGTGCCTATTTCAATCCCTGATAAAATGGTACTAAAAGATGTAATAATTGATCATTATTCATTAAAGCAGAATAGTGATACCAAATACCTTTTATTACCATTTGTTATTGATAATGAAGATATTGAGGAATTGTTCGCTGATAATACTGTGATCCGTCTTTACAATACTAAAAGTATTGATAAAAGAATGTTTGATATTGCAAAGGAAAATTCTGAAAGAAATCTTGCTGATTATTCACAAAAGGAATATATTCCGGCAAGATTAAGAGAGTTAAAAGAATTAGTGAATATTGAGAATATTCCTCAACTTATTGGTGGAATTGATATATCTCATTTTTCCGGTAAATGGACAAGTGGAGCTGTAATATGCTTTAAGAATGGAAAGCCTCTAAAATCTGCTTATAGATATTATAAATTGGATTATATGGGAAATAATGATTATGGTGCAATTATGCATATTTTGAAAAGATATTTAATAAAATACAAATTAGATATGGTACTTATTGATGGAGGTATAGGACAACTAAATGCAGCAAAAAAGGTTATTAAGGAATTGGGAATAAATATTGAATTATTTTCAATATCCAAAAGACCTGATACATTATTTAATGCATCAGGAAAACAGATAGGATTACCATTAAAAAGCGGAGCAATGAAACTTATTAGAGAAATCCGCGATGAATCACATAGATTTGCCAATAAATTAAGAAAAATTCAAATGGAAAAGAATATAAAATAGAAAAAATTGTAATCAAAGATAGTAATTAATTTTTTACCTTATTTAAGTATATCACACTAAATTTAAAAAATCAAAGCAAAATCATATTTATTGACATTAAATGCAATATTGATATGATTTATTGAAATGGATTTAATGATTACAAATACATATCCTCCATATAAGGGTGGAGTAGCAAAATACCTTTATGAATTAAGCAGTAAAGTTTCAGAATATAGAGATATTACTGTAATTACCCGTGTTTCAGGAAAAAGTGAAAAAGTGAAAAATCTAAATATTATAAGAGCAATTAGATATAATAAAACACCTATGATCAATAAAGTTCATCATTTTCTTCTTTGTGCAAATTATTTTATAAAAAATAGACATAGTATTAAAAATATTTTTGCAGGATCAACTGTTCCATTTGGAATATTAGCAATATTATTTAAAATATTGAAACCAAGATTAAAAGTATTTATATTTACATATGGTTCTGAAATCATTAAAGTAGACACATTATTATACAGAAGATTATTAAAATATGTTTTAAGAAAATGTGATTATATTATTACAATAAGCAATTTTACTAAAAATGCATTAAGAAAATATTCCTCCAAACCCATTATTATGATTCACCCTGGATATAATGGAGCTTTTCATAAGAAAAATCATAATAATAATAAAACAATCAAACTTTTAACTATTGCCTCATTAACAAGAAGAAAGGGACAGCAATATGTTATTGAAGCATTATCAAAAATTGATAAAGACATTAATTTTGAATATCACATTATTGGCAATGGGTATCAAAAGAAGGAATTGAAGGAACTTGCATATAAAGGAAATATTGGAAACAGTGTATTTATTCATGAAGGATTATCAGATGAAGAGATGTGGGAACATTACAGAAAATCCGATATATTTATTATGACAACATATCAGGATGGACATGATATTGAGGGTTTTGGAATAGTATATCTTGAGGCAGGAGCATATTCATTACCCGTTATTGCAACAGATGTGGGAGGAGTTGGTGATGTGGTAAAGAATAATTATAATGGAATCATTGCTAAAACGAGCAATGTTAGATCAATTAAAGATGCAATAATACTATTAGCAAATAATCCTAAATTACGAAATGAATTGGGAGAGAATGGGATGCAGAATGCCAAAAAGTTTAATTATAATGATTCTGTAAAAAAATTATTGAAATATATTTCTTAATGAGAAAGCAATTTGCTATAAAAATCCAAGAGTTTTACTTTTTCTTTATCAAGATTGTATTCATTAATTAATGTAATATATGCCTTTTTTACAGTTATCTGTGTAATATCGGAATGGGTGGCAATGTTTCTGATTTCATTAGCAATATTTTTTGGGTCCATTGAATTACAATAAAAAGCCGTATCCTTAAAAAGTTTTTTCCAATAATTAAAATTAGACATAAGCACAGGTATGTTACACATCATATATTCAAATGGCTTATTCGGAAGTGTTGTAAGATGATTGGCAGATGGCAAGAATGGGATAATCCCAATGTCTGAGATACTTATCTGCGAAAAATGCTCACCATAAGGAAAAACCCCAATGTATTTGGTTTTCTTATAGCCATTTCTTTTTTCACATTTTTCTTTCAAATGGTCTTCCTGCCATGGACCCATTAAAATAAGTTCATAATTGT
>JAUVJU010000183.1 GCA_030592285.1 Caldifarciminota bacterium | reverse complement strand
TATTAATAATAGTTTATTATTATACTTAATTTATTAATATAAATCAATACTTTAAATTAAATGGAGGGACGGTTGTCCATTTTGTCTATAAATGGAAAATATAGGGACGGTCGTCCATTTTGTCCATAAATCAAAATTATTATTTTATATATTTATTTGTAAATGGAGGGACGGTCGTCCATTTTGTCCACGAATAAGATATTATTCTTTGTGGACAAAATAGACGACCGTCCCTAATAGGTTTTTTATTTATTTAAGAAGCATAAGTCGCTTACTAAATTCTTTTCCTTTAATAATATAATATCCAATAGGCATATCAGCCATATTAATAATAGCATTTGCATTATTACCATTATACTGTTTAACAACCTGACCATTGATATTATAAACTGATACATTACCTGTATTTCTTAAATACATTACAGAATTTTTAATATAGGCATTAGGAACAATAATATTTGTTCTTACTTTATAATCCCCTATCTTAATAATATCTAATCCCTTTCTTGCATTAACAGTATAATGATATTCCTGCCCTGAATTCAAGCCGGTATCCTTATACATTGATGATATAACTGCAATCTTTTCTCCATCTCTTAAAATTTCATAATCATCATAGGTACCATCTATATTTATATCAACAAAGTCCTCACCTATATTAAACATTACATTTGCTTCAAGAATATTTGTAGCAGTCAATCCATAAATAAACAAAGTCCATTGTTCGCATCCGGAATAATATCCATTATATGTATATCCACCACCCCAGGGTGACCATTCATAAGCCATTGTATCAGTTCCATTATCATCTCCACCTGGAAACCAATATACTGCTGAAGAAGGTAAGTAAATACCGAGACCATGTGAACCATTATAAATACCATCTGCCCAGGCTAAATCAACTAAGTTATCAATATCCGTTTTTACAGAAGAAGCTAAATTTTTTGTTCCCGGCGTAATACCTGCATGATTCATCAAATTATCACAAAAACCCCATAAGTCTCTAAAATCTTCCCACAAAACACCTGAACTCATTGACATAGCATTTGTAATGCAATTATTAACAGATGCATTATCCCTTCCGCCTTCAACATTAAGTAAAGCATACGATAAACTCCATATATCATCTCTTAAATGATTCATTCCTAGCTGTTTGGTAAAGCCCTCCATATTCATATAAGATAATGTTGCATTTGTTCCAGAATAAGTATTAGCATAATCATTAACCATCCATGTACCTATCTGATCATTTGTTGCTAATGGATTTGCAATAAGATTTGTTATCCATAAGGAATAAGGCCAACCGTTCCAAGCAATATTTGCTTCTGAAGCAATGATCATTTCCGTTACCTCTGCTTCATCCCAAATCACTTCCATATATGACATAATGCACATATCATGTCCCAAAAATCTTAGTTTCTTACCTACATTCATAAGTATTCCATCCATTGCATATTTCCACTCATTATCGGTATCTGCCGTACACATTGCATCATTAGATGTATCATCACTAAGACCACCCTTGTTTGCACTATTTATAGTAATAAATTCTCCTGTACCTGTACGCGTAATAGGATCATATACTTCTGCCATAATAGTATTATTGGGTCCTTTAATCCATCCTTGTCCATGATTCCATAATATAAGTCCATAATTGTCTGCAGGATAAACATTAACACCCCATGTAACAAAATTAATCAGTTCATTTGGGTCAGCAGTATTTAATTCACCCATTGCCATAGCTGCCGATACATCAATCTTACCAGATACTGCATCACCGCCTGCACCTAAACAATATCGTCTTACCTCAGTAATTTTAGTTTTATCAATATCATCATATCCACCTGCTGCTCCTCCTAATCCATCAACCTGAACCAAAAAATTGATATCAGAAGTATCAGAAAGTGCTGCTTCCATTTCATCAATATCACTATTAACTGCAGATGAAAGATTGTTGTCTGCTGCAATATAGATCATAATTGTCCACTCTTTTGCAATTACAAATGTAAATGTAAAGAGAATAATTAGTAAAAGCCAAAGTTTTTTCATAAGAACTCCTTGTTATTTTAATATACATAATGAGCATATTTTATGCCAAGTTAAGCTATGCTATTTGTCCACATAAAATTAATTGAATTCGCTTTTCTGCACTTTTTGTATATTAATACATATTTTGCGTGCATTTTTTGCACTTGTATTTGTAAGTATATTCCGAATAATTTGAGGATATATTCCGATAATTTGAGGAATGTATTACGCATTGTAATTCGAGGATATATTCATCGATTTATTCGGAATGTACATATCTTTTCTGCGGAGGAGGACAAGAAAAAGGATGAGCATCTGCGATAACCGCTTTGTATGCTTCCTGCTCGCAGCAGTTCATCCGTTTACTTGTGTGACGGAGTGGAAAAGATAAAAAGGAAAAGAAATGAAAAGAAAGATAAGAAAGATAAGAAATAAAAGTTTTTCGTAACATATTCCTCGGATTACTCGGAATATGCAATCCTCAAATTGCTCGGAATGTACCTTCGGAAAATTCGAATCCCACATGATATTGTAGGGGCACGGCGTGCCGTGCCTTTATTAAACGGAGAGACTGGGATGCACGACAAGATCGTGCATAAGCTGACAAACCCTATGGGTTCTGAAACCTGCGATTCATAATACATTCCTCAAATTGCTCGGAATCAATACATTCCTCAAATTATTCGGAATCAATACATTCCTCAAATTATTCGGAATCAATACATTCCTCAAATTATTCGGAATGTACCTGCGGAAAATTCGAATCCCGTGATATTGTAGGGGCACGGCGTGCCGTGCCTTTATTAAACGGAGAGACTGGGATTCGAACCCAGGGTACATCGCTGCACACACGAACTCCAATCGTGCTCCTTCGACCACTCGGACATCTCTCCAATTTGAATTTTATATAATAAATTAATTTTCATTTTTGTCAAGAGAACTATTTCCCAAACACAAAGTGTGCAAAAACACCAAATGCAATGGATACATTAAGTGAGTGCTTTTTATTACCTGTACTGATCTCAATAAT
>JAUVJU010000019.1 GCA_030592285.1 Caldifarciminota bacterium | reverse complement strand
GCGGAGGAGGACAAGAAAGAGGATGAGCATATCATATCTTTTCTACGGAGAAGGACAAGAAAGAGGATCAATATATTCCTCGGATTACTCGGAATATACATCTGCGATTTTGATCATTTATAAATTCATTATGTTTGTAGTGGTATATTCTGAGTAATCCGAAGAATATATGGGTTCAAAACCCACCTATCAATTCGTTTACTTGTGTGACGGAGTAAAGGTAGGTATTACTATATATCACAAAAAGAGAACATTTATTCACAGTAATTTAAGTGGACATTTTTTATTGATAACTATATTATAATAAGATAACTACTTGACAAATATTATAACAATTATATAATACTTTTCGGATGATTTCTAGTGGGCCCATAGCTCAGTTGGTTAGAGCGCCTGACTCATAATCAGTAGGTCCCAGGTTCAAATCCTGGTGGGCCCATTATTATTGACAATTACCAATAGATACATAGAATTAGCGTATATAAAATATAAGGAGTTTATATGAAAGTATCCAAAAGGTTTGCAAATGTAGGGGACTCTTCTACATTGAAAATTACAGCAAAGGCAAAAGCAATGAAGGCAAGTGGAAAAGATGTAGCAATTTTGGCAGCAGGTGAGCCTGATTTTGACACACCTCAAAATATTAAAGATGCAGCTATTGAAGCAATCAATGATGGTTTTACCGGATACACACCTGTAAAGGGAATCCCTGAGCTAAGGAAATTACTAAGTGAAAAGTTTTTAAATGATAATAAAATTCAGTATTCTCCTGATGATATACAGGTTACTGTTGGAGCAAAACAGGCAATATACAATATTATTCAATCGGTCTGTGATGAGGATTCTGATGTTATTATAATTGCACCATATTGGGTTTCATACATTGAAATGGTTAAGATGACAGGAGCAACACCAATTGTGTTTGATACATCTCAGGATAATTTCAAATTGATCCCTGAAAAATTGGAACAATATATAACTTCAAAAACAAGATTAATTCTTTTAAATTCTCCATCAAATCCAACAGGGGTTGTTTACTCAAAGGATTCATTAATAAAATTATCAGAAATAATTGTAAAACATAATATATATTGTATATCAGATGAGATTTATGAGAAAATAATTTACCCTGGCAGTGAACATTTTTCAATAGCATCAGTAAATGATGAAATTAAGAAATTAACTTTTACAGTTAATGGTTTTTCAAAAGCATATGCAATGACTGGCTGGAGAATTGGTTATGTTGGCGGCGAGCCAAATCTAATAAAAAACGCATTGAAGGTACAGACACACTCAACATCCTGCACATCATCTATTTCACAAAAGGCAGCAATTGCTGCATTGAAAACAGATGATAGTGTTATTAAAAAAATGCTTATATCATTCAATAAGAGAAGGGAATACATAATGAAACGCATTGATAATATTGATGGACTAAGTTATGTAAATCCTCAGGGTGCATTTTATATTTTCATTAATATTGAAGAAATCATTAAAAGTACGAATAATAATATAAATAGTTCAGAAGAACTTTGTATGCAGCTTATAGATGAATATAAAACCGCATTAATTCCGGGAAATGCTTTTGGTGCAGAGAATTATGTCCGACTTTCATATGCAGCATCAATGGAAGAGATAGAAAAGGGAGCGGATAGAATTGAGCAATTTGTAAAAAAGAATCTATGAAAGTAAATTTAACGGATAAAATAACTCTTTTCTTAAAATCAGGTTCAGGAGGAAATGGATCAATTTCTTTCAGAAGAGAGAAATTTATTAGAAAGGGTGGACCAAATGGTGGAGATGGTGGAGATGGCGGTAAAATTATCTTTAATGTTAATAGAAAACTAATAACATTAAATCATTTAAGATTCAAACATCATCATAGAGCTGGAAATGGAGAGAATGGAAGAACTGCAGATAAACATGGAAAAAATGGGAAAAATGTTATTATAGATGTTCCTCCCGGAACAGTTATAATGGATGATGAAGGTCATGAGATCCTTGATTTAATAGAAGGGAAAGTTATTTTTCTAAAAGGCGGCACCGGAGGAATGGGTAATAGCAATTTTAAATCATCAACTAATAGAGCACCAAGAACAGCAACAAAAGGCAGTTCTGGTAAAGAGGAAAAGGTAGTTTTGGAATTAAGACTAATTGCGGATGTTGGATTAGTTGGAAAACCCAATGCAGGGAAATCAACACTTTTAAAAAAATTAACTGGCTCACATCCAGAGATCGCTTCATATCCATTTACAACATTAAATCCAAATTTGGGAGTACTAAGTGATGGTGTAAAAACTATAAGGATTGCTGATATACCTGGAATTATTGAAGGTGCCTCTGATGGGAAGGGTTTGGGTTTTAGTTTTTTAAAGCATATTCAGAGAGTAAGAATGATTGTTTTTGTAATTGATATAAGCAGTGAAGACCCTTTTTCAATATATGAAGTACTGAAATATGAATTGGGAAAGTATAATAAGAAATTGCTAAATAAAAAGCATATTGTTTTGATGAATAAAACGGATTTAATTGATAAAGAAAAAGAAAATAAAATAAAAAATACATTTAATGAATGTGAACTATGTTTTTCATCATTGATAAATAATGATACAGGTGATGTGGAGCATAAAATAATGAATATGTTTAATGAAAAATAGCATTAAAAAAGTATTATTATCAAAATTTAAATCTATTGAAGATAATTCAAAATTAATTAACAAATCCATTGAATGGATAAATGCAAATAATGTTGGTATTACAAAAAAGCATTTAGGAAAAAATAAGAATAAGAATATTACAGATTACTTATTTTATATGGGCAATGAAAAATTATTAGAAAATCCCATAATTGCTATTATTGGAAGCAGAGTTCCTAATGATTATGGATATAATGCTGTTGAAAGAATAATTAGAAGCATAAAGGGTGATTATGTTACAGTAAGTGGATTTGCACGGGGAATTGATTCTGCTGTTCATAAAGCATCGGTTAATTACAATATTCCTACAATTGGAATACTTGGATGTGGGTTTGCAATAAACTATCCTTCATCAAATAGTAAATTGAAAAATGATATTATTGAGAAAGGATTACTGTTAACAGAATACGCACCTTTTACAAAACCATATAGTTCTAATTTTATAACTAGAAATGAAATAATTGCTCATATAGCGGATGCTCTTATTATAATTCAAGGCAAGAAAAGGAGTGGAACTCTAAACACTTTAAATGCAGCAATGAATCTAAACAAGGAAATATATGGATTACCAGGTAATATTGATAATGAATTATCATTTGCACCAAATTATGCAATAAAATGTGGTGCATTACCAATATGTGATATTAATAGTTTGTTTTTCACAAAAAAAATTGATGCAGCAAAATTAACTGAGGATGAGAGATCTATATTAGAAATAATTAGGAATGATAATAGCATTGATAATCTTTTGAAAAAAACAATATTTACAAAAAGTAGATTATTTGGTATAATTATAGGTTTAGAAATAAAAGGCATTATTAAACGCACAAAAAATAATACATACGCTGTTATGGAGGATAGTGATGAATAATTTAATACCGAAGATAGAGGCAATTCTTTTTTCTGCATCAGAACCAATATCAAAAGAGAAATTTTTAAAAGCATTTGGTATTGAAAGAACATTATTAATGCAAGTGATTGAATTTCTAATGGAAAGGTATAATACACCTGATTCAGGCATTCAATTAGTGGAGATTGCTGATGGATATCAAATACTCACTAAACCACATTATGTAGATATTCTTGAGAAGTTTTTCGGTAATAGGAAAATATCAAAATTATCAGTTCCTGCACTTGAAGCATTGGCAATAATTGCTTATAAACAACCTGTAACGCGCCAGGAGATTGAGGAAATCAGGGGTGTTAATTGTGATGGAGTTATAAAAACACTTCTTGATAGAGAGTTAATTAACAAGAGAGGACATGCGGAACTACCTGGAAGACCATCACTATACTATTCAACAAAAAAATTTCTAAATTATTTTAAAATAACATCATTAAAAGAACTCCCATCAATTGAAGAATTGACTAAAGAGGAGCAACAGGAGGAACTTTTTGACGAAAATGCGACTGAATAGATTTATTGCATTAAATTCCACTTTATCAAGACGCGAAGCAGATGAGTTAATAAGAATGAAAAGAGTTAAAGTGAATGAAGAAATTGCTTCGGTTGGAATGATAATTGACCCTGAGAAGGTTATTGTAATTGTTGATTTTCAGCAAATAAGAAATCATGCAAAAAGTACATATTTATTACTATATAAACCTAAAAATATAATAACATCAAGAAAGGATGATAAACATAGAACTACGGTGATGGATATTATACCACAGAAATTTGAAAAATTGAAACCAGCAGGAAGATTAGACTTTGATACTGAGGGCTTAATTATTTTGACTGATGATGGTGATTTTATTAATTTTCTTACACATCCCAAAAGTAGAGTAGTTAAGGAATATAAAGCAAAGATTTTCGGTAAATTGGATGAACAGACAATATCAAAATTGCAGAGAGGAATAATGGTTAAAGGGACAAAGTATAAGTTAAATAGCATTAAAGAAGAAACAAATCTTTATAAATCTAAAAAATCAATAATAACAATAAAAATAACACATGGTAAAAACCGTGAAATCAGAAATGCATTAAAGGCATTTGGGCATCCGGTAATTACATTGCAGCGTATAAAGATCGGTAATCTTGATATAGATTATCTTCAAAACAAAAAGTATAGATTATTTAGTAAGGAAGATTTCAGAAAGATATGAAGAATTTTGTAAAGATCACATTATTTTTATTAATCATTACAATAATGCTTCCTGTATTTTCAAATGAATGTTGTTTTCTTAGTGATCCGGAAAATAAGGATATTTCAAATAATAATATTTTTCTCTATAATAACTCACAGAATATTGATTTAAAATATTTATCTTCTGACACTATAACATATTATGTTATGTGGCCCAGTGGTGAAGATACTATACCATTAAAATCTGATTCACTGAATATATTTCGTATTACCTTAAAACCATCTGAATTAATTATAGGAAAATACTGGATTGAAGTACTGAATGAAAAATATAAAAAGGATTTAAATTTTACATTTAGTATTAATAACCCGGTAAATTATTACTTAGTAGTTTTGAATGTTCTTCTTGGTCTTGTATTTTTCATGATGGGGTTAAAGTTTTCTTCAAAAGGACTTTCTCATATATCAGGATATAGGTTAAAAGAGATATTGTGGAATCTTTCCGATTCTACCCTAAAAGGAACATTAGCAGGAATTATTCTAACTATTATGCTGCAATCATCAACGGTTTTTTCTGTTATGATAACAAGTTTTGTTTCAGATAAACTTATAGGCATAACAGGAGCAATTGCAATGCTGGCGGGTGCAGCAATAGGCACTTCAATTATTGTACAGATAATTGCATTTGATATTTCATTTTTCTCAATTATTATGATTATTATTGGTTTTTATATTTATGATAGAATTAAAAGATTCAAGGAATTTGGTTCAATTATTCTTGGCTTTGGTCTTATTTTTCTAGCAATTAAAATGATGTCTGGTGCTATGATGCCAATAAGAGATACTATGGAATTCCAAAATATAATACTTTTTCTACAGAATAATCCTATATGGTTATTTATCATAACAACATTATTTACTTTTTCAGTTCATTCTTCTGCTGTTACGGTAGCTCTTATTATGGGTTTATTTGCAACAGGTCATATTCATTATGAAGGGATTATTATAATGATAGCTGCTGCTAATCTTGGAACAACATTCACAGCAACAATGGCAAGTATGAAAGGAAGTGATAAGGCGAAATATGTTTCAATTGTAAATGCCTTAATGAAATTATTAGTAGGCATTGCTTTTCTTGTGATTGCTTTAAAATTAAAAGGATCATTAACTGCTTTTACCGATGATGTTCGCGGAATTGCTAATATACATATGGTGTTTAATGTATTTTTTGCATTTATAATGATTGGATTTTTACCATTGATCAAATTAGGTGGTAATAAGATAAAACATCATAAAAAAGTAATTCTTGATACTAAAATGATGAATGAAAGTATGAAAATGACCCCCAATATTGCACTTGGACATATTTACAATGAAATAATAAAAATGGCACGAATCGCATATAGTATGTATGATAAATCATTTGATGTTCTAAAAAATAATGATTCTGCACTATTAAAAAAATTGGTAAAGAAGGATGATAAGATTGATAGATTAGAAAAAGAAATAACCATGTTTCTTATAAATTTATCAGAAGAAGAATTATCAAAAGATATTTCAACAAGAATAAGATTATTATTATTCATTGTTGATGAGATTGAACATATTGGAGATGTTGTAAGTAAAAATCTTATGGTAATTGCAGAAAAAAAGATAGAGAATAATTATTATTTTTCAGAACAGGGCTTTAAAGATATAAAAATAATGTATGAAGAGGTGAAGAAAACATTTAATAGAACCATAGGGCTTATGACAATGTTTGATGATGATGAATCTGAATTAATATTAAAAAGACGAAAACAAATATTAAATATATTAAATGAATTACATATAAAACATTTAGTTAGAATGCAGAAATCGGTAAAAGAATCCATTGAAACATCAACTCTACATTTGGATATACTCAATGATTATGAAAGAATAAACTTTCATTCCTGCAAAATAGGTTATTACTTAGTGGAAAATAAAAATAAATTTGGAGGACGAAAATGATAAAAGATGTTAGTGTGAAATTATTAACAGTACATAATGATGAAAGAGGCCGCTTAATGGAGATACTAAGAAATGATGATGAAATATTCACAAAATTCGGGCAAGTATATATGACAACAAATTATCAGGGAGTGATAAAAGCATGGCATTGTCATAAAATGCAAATTGATTATGTATCATGCGTTAAGGGAATGATAAAACTTGTACTTTTTGATAAAAGAGAGAATTCACCAACAAATGGCGAAATAAATGAGTATTTTATTGGTGATTCAAGTAATAGACTTATTGTTATACCCCCAGGTGTTTATCATGGATGGAAAAATATTAAGAATGAAGAGTCAATTGTGATTTCGGTAATTAATAATCTTTATAATAGAGATAATCCTGACGAAATGAGATTGCCATATAATACAAAGGAAATCCCATATAATTGGGACATAGAATACAAATAATTGCATATTCCGAATAATCTGAGGTACATTTTGAGTAATTCGAAAAATGTATTGATTCCGAATAATCTGAGGTACATTTTGAGTAATTCGAAAAATGTATTGATTCCGAATAATTTGAGGATATATTCCGAATAATTTGAGGATATATTCCGAATAATTTGAGGATATATTCCGAATAATTTGAGGAATATGTGCGTTGTTTGTAGGGACAGGGCTTGACCTGTCCATCAAAACATTAAATAATTAGTAATTCGAAAAATGTATTGATTCCGATAATTCAAAGAATATATTACGAAAACTTTTATTTTTTTCTTTTTTTCAGCTCCGTCACACAAGTAAAGGTTGCATATTATGAGTAATTCGAGGAATATGTGTTTCTTTATGCTCATCCTCTTTCTTGTCCTCCTCCGCAGAAAAGATGTATTGAATCTTTTCAGCATTATTATATTGTTTTTCTTGTTTCCTAATAGAACTATACTCATATTCTTATAAGAATATGTAAACCATATTAATATAGTTGCAAAATTGGCTGATTTATAGTAAAATAATAATATGGAAATAAATAAGCAATTCAAATTGTTGATCATTATAATAATATCAACAATTGTATGTTTTATTATAATATTTAATATTTCATCAATCTATATAAATAAAGAAAATAATCGTATATTGCTTAATGCAGCAAAAACAATGGCAGAGAACATTGAACTAATTGAATCAAAGAAATTGATTCTTCCACCACATTTAATAGGTATTGTTGAGTATGATGAGTTTAATTTTGAAAATAATAGAATGTTATTTAAAAATTTAACTTTTGAAATAGAGGAACTGAGTAGTTACAAAAAGATATTTATTTTTGATCATCCGATTTTAAAGCAAAGAAAATTGCTTTTTGTTTTTGAAGAATTAAATCAATATTATGAAATATTTAGTATGATTATATCATGTATTGTAATTATGATTATGGTAATTTTCCTATTATTTATTATTCATCTTTATTTGCAAAGAAAGTATAGAATACGAATGATATCATCCCTTATTGAATTGGGCGAAATTGATCTACTAAAGGAAAAATTGGAAAATGATAATGAATTAAAAATTTTGATTGGGATATTCAAAAATTATGAAATTGAATTTGATAAAATAGTGAAAACATGCAAAAGAAATGAGAGCAAAATAGAAGCAGAAAACACTATATTAAAGAATAAAAACATATTCAAAACAGGTATTATTGAAAATGTTTCTCATGAATTGATGTCTCCTCTAACAAAAATAAAGGGATATTTGGATTTTATATATAATGAAAAAATGGGAAAATTAAATGTTAGTCAAAAATCCGGGCTTTTAGTGGCAAAGAAAAATGTAAATATATTATTAAAACAGGTTGAGCAAATATTAAATTATATAAAGGATGAATCATTAATATTAACAAAATCATTGTTTTCTCTGAATAAATTGATAAAGGATGTTATTAATGTATATATAGAAGATGCTAAAGATAAAGAGATTGATTTAGAGATTGATATTGACAATATTAAATCACCTATAAAAGGTAATAGAAATGCTCTATATGATGTTTACAATAATATTTTAAACAATGCCTTGAAATTTACACAAAAAGGTGGTAGTATAAAAATTATAGGATACGAAAAACTTGTTAACAAAACTGATTGCTCAATTGTAAAGATAATTGATTCAGGTATTGGAATATCTTCCAATAAATTAGAAATGATCTTTGAAAAATTTTATCAGATCGAGCATGATGAAAATAGAAAATACCAAGGAATGGGACTTGGATTAACAATAGCAAAAAACATTGTTGATGAACACAATGGTTTTATTGATGTAAGCTCAATTGTAGGTAGAGGAAGCACGATTACAGTAGGAATTCCTATTTTAGAAAAGGAGGGATACAATGAAAAACAATAAAAAGATACTAGTCATTGATGATGACGAAGACATTCTCAAACTTATTAAAATTATTCTTACAAATAAAAATTACGAAATGTTTACTGCCACAACGGGTGAAGAAGGAATAAAGATGGCTATACAGCAAAAGCCGGAATTGATTCTACTGGATATTATGATGCCAATAACAGATGGTTGGGAAATTCTTAAAATGCTGCATACAGATGAAAATACCAGGAAAATTCCAGTTGCAATGCTAACCTGTAAAACAGATGTAAAGAATAAACTTATTGGATTGCAGGAAGGTGCAATTGATTATATAACAAAACCATTTTCACCTGAAGAATTGATATCAAGAGTTGATGATATATTTAAAATATTTGAAAAAAAAGGAAAATAAATGAATGAAAAAGATTACTTCAAACTTCATACTGAGTGGTTGAAGTTTAAAAGTTGTCTTTATGATATGAATACGGGTCTCCCTGTTTTACATGTTATTTTAGAAGACATTAGAAAAATGCTTGATGAATATGGTAAGCTTGGGATTATGTATATTGATATTTCAAAGGATATTGAATCACTTTATGGATGGCAGATATATGATAAATTGGTTAGATTATCTGCAAATAGAATAAATACATTGAAAAGGGAATTACTTCCATCATCAACTATAATTGGATTAACTGGTGTTAGATCAGGAGAAATCGTGATTTTTTTCCCAACCGACAAATCTGGAAATTCACTAAATGTATCAATGATAGAAAAAATAATTCATAAAATGAATAATGATTTAGAGACCGAATTACCAGGATGGGAGCCAGATTATGTTTTTTCAACAAGGGTTTTCAGATTTGGATATTCATTTATAAAAAAGCAAACAATCATAAGAACCGAAAGATTGATTACATCTGCAATTGAAAAAGCAAAACGACTTATTGATATGCAGAAGGAAGAATCTCGGCTTGACAGAGACCTTAATCTTGAATATATCATAGTAAATAATGATATCAATATTGTATACCAGCCGCTTGTTGACTTGGCGAATCTTGATATTTTGGGTTATGAAGCATTGGCAAGGGTAGAAAATGCTGGTTTTTTATCAAATACAGAAATGCTTTTTTCATATGCAGTTGAAACGGATATGCTTCTTGATCTTGAAAGGATATGCAGAACAAATGCAATAGAAAGTATTCCTGAAAAATTGAATGGTCGTAAAATCTTTTTGAATTCTTCTGCAAAAGGAATATATGACCCTGAATTTAAATCATCAAAATTTGACCGATTCTTAAATCAGCATGGTTTAAGTAATGAAGATATTGTTATAGAAATTACAGAAAGATTAGCAGTAAGTGATTATATTGCATTTACAACGGCAATTAAAATATTAAAGGAAAAGGGCTATAAAATTGCAATAGATGACATGGGAGCAGGATATTCTTC
The DNA here is from genome assembly GCA_030592285.1 of Caldifarciminota bacterium. Classification (GTDB taxonomy): domain Bacteria; phylum Hydrothermota; class 32-111; order 32-111; family 32-111; genus JAUVJU01. The sequence goes on along the minus strand of JAUVJU010000019.1, from coordinate 12,983 downwards.
TCTTAGAACAATTGCTGAAATTAAGCCAGATTATTTGAAGTACGATATGGCTCTAATAAGAGATATTCACCAGAATCTTATAAAAAAGGATCTGCTTGAAACATTAATACCATTTACAGAAAGGCTTGGTGCATCAATCATTGCGGAAGGAATTGAAACAGAAGGTGAATACAAAGTACTTAGGGAACTTGGAATAAAATATGGACAGGGTTTTTATTTTGCAAAACCAGCTTTCCCATTCCCAGAAGTTAAAGTAAAGAAATAAATTGAAAATAAACATTTTAAATCGAAATGTATACTCCCTTATTGCTGCAGGAGAGATAATTGAAAGGCCAGCTTCTGTTATAAGAGAATTACTGGACAATTCAATTGATGCAGGTGCTGCTAATATAATAGTTGAAGTTATTAATGGCGGGAAAAAAAGAATATCTGTAATTGATGATGGAGAGGGAATAGACGGAGAGGATATTAAGTTATCTGTTCTACCACATTCAACAAGTAAAATAAAAAGTGCAAGCGATATTGAATCAATAGAAACATATGGATTTAGAGGTGAAGCATTACATGCTATATCAAGAATATCAATGATCACCATTGAATCAAGAACAGAAGAAAGTGAGCATGCAAATAAAATATATGTTAAGCAGGGAGATATTGTTGAAAATGAGATATCAGCATTACATAAAGGAACTATTGTTGAAGTAAATGAGATATTCCACAATATACCGGCAAGAAGAAAATTTCTTAAAAGTGATAATGTTGAATTGAATCATTGTATAAGGGAATTTGAATACCATGCATTGGCAAACCCAGGAATCAATTTTAAATTTATAAGTAATGGGCATGTCGTTGCTAATCTTATTGAATCTGAGTTAAAGAATAGAATTAGTGATATTGTTGGTGAAGTATTTATTGAAAATGTCTTTAAACTGGATTACTTCAATAGAAAAACAAGGATAACAGGATTTATAGGTAAACCAGAAGCATTTACTGATAAGAAAAGCAGGATTAATCATATATTTGTTAATAATCGTCATGTATTTAATCCACTAATTCGAAAGGCACTTTATTCTGCAATGGGAACTCAATTGCAGCATAGACATCTTCCATTTATTATTATGGTTGAAACGCCATCAAAGAATCTGGATGTAAATATTCATCCGGCAAAAAAGGAAATTAGATTTAAAAATGAAAATGAGATTTTTCCAATAATTATTAATTCAGTTAAAAGTGGTATTCAGGCTGAGAACCAATATAGGGAAGAAACACATAAATTTGAGGACTATTCTCGTATCCCTGGAAATGATGAAAAATTTCAAAGAAAATTATTCAGTGATTTTGATTATAGTATAAAACCAAAAATAATGAGTAATGAGATGGGTAATGCATATTTTTATCAATATGAAAAAACATATATTATTACCCAATTAAAGGGACAATTATATGTGATTGATCAACATGCAGCACATGAGAGAATTATGTATGAGAAATATTTATCTCAAAAGGACAACATTAGTTCTCAGAAATTACTTTTTTCATATACTGTTAAATTGGAACCGGAATTATTTGAGGTTTATGAGGAATCAAAAAATGATTTAGAAAAGAAAGGGTTTATTACAAGACCATTTGGAAGAAACATTGTTCTTGTTGAAGGAATTCCGGCAATTATTGAAAATAAATTCAATGAGTCAGATTTTATTAATATTATTGATGATTTTAAACGAAATGATAATATATCATCAATTGATGAAGTTATTAAAATTATTGCATGTAGAAGTGCAGTAAAAGCGGGAACTGAATTAAGTGAAGGTGAGATGGCAAAGATATTTTCAGATCTGTTCAATTGTGAAAACCCATTTGCATGTCCACATGGCAGACCAACAATCAAAGTATTTACAAAAAGCAATATTGAGAAATGGTTCAAAAGAACATAAAAATAATTTTAGGTGAGACAGCATCAGGCAAAACACAGTATATTGAGAAGCTATATACAAATAGTAAAAAGGAAATAATAAATTGTGATTCAAGACAAATATATAAGAAATTAAATATAGGAACAGCAAAACCATTACCAGAAACATTAAAAAAAGTAAAACATCATTTAATTGATATTGTGGAAATAAATGAAGCATACAATGTTGGTGATTTCATTCGCAATGTGAAGGTTTTGATTAATAAAGATGTTGAGTACATTGTTAGTGCGGGTACCCCATTTTATATTAATATTCTTATAAATGGAATTAGTTTTATTCCATCAATTGATGTTGCTGTCAGAAAACAGGTAATAGATGATGAAGAAAAAAGAGGTATTAAATCAATGTATAAGGAATTAATGAAGGTAGATAAAAAAAGAGCAAACGAATTGAAACCAAAGGATACACAAAGAATATTAAGGGCAATAGAGGTTTTTAGACAAACAGGAATCCCCATATCTGAGTATTATAAAACAAAGGAAAAAATTGATTTCAATATTGAAAGTATAATTTATTTAAAAAGAGAAAAAGAAGAATTAAGAGAGCGAGTGAAGAATAGAACAGAAAAAATGATAAAAAATGGTTTGATTGAAGAAACAGAAAAAGTGATATCATTGTATGGCAAACAGACATTGATGGATAAAAAGATTATAGGATATTCTGAGATTATTGATTATATTGAAAATACATATTCAATTGAAGAAGCAAAAGAGAAAATTATAAAAAATACAATGTTATATATAAAGAGGCAGAGAACATTTTTTAATAGAATTCTAAGATCATTTAGCAGTAAAAAGATAGAAATAATATCATAAAGGAAGAATAAATGAAAATATTTATACCTATAATATTGATAATCATAACAGGTTGTTCACTCTTCAATAGCGATCATACGGATGTTTACAGCATAATTAATGATAATAATGAAGAATACAGGATTTCTGTAAAACAAACTCATTCAAATAAGGAAATTGAGAATATTGTATTTGTTCTTGATGGCAATGCAAGAATCACGGATGTTTATGAAACAATATTGAGATACGATAAGAACATACTTATTGTTGGCATTGGATATCAAGAATCAACTAGAAGGGATTATGATTATACGCCTATATATATTGAACAGGGGGAATACGGTGGTGCTGATGATTTTATTTATTTTATAAATAATAATTTAAAGGAATTTATTGATTCAAAGTATAAAACAGAAAACATTTCAATTGATAAAAGAATAATGATAGGACATTCATTAGGTGGATTATGTGTACTATACATGATGTACACAGAAAATCATTGTTTTAAGAATTATATTGCTTTGTCGCCTGCAATTAATTGGGGAAATTATACAATAAAAAGAATAGAATCCATGTATTGCGATTCAATAATAAATGATTCATTAACTCTGCTTATGGCAATTGGTGGCGATGAAAGTGATGCTTATATTAATGATTATAAGGTATTTGCTTCAATATTATATAACAGAACTAATAATCTTCAATTGTTCGTTTATTATATTTTGAATAAGGATCACTTTACTATGATTCCATTTGCATTGGAACAGGCATTTTTTAGATTTAGTGAAATTGGTATACTGTAAAAGGAAAAGGAAGTAATATGAAAGAAAATGTAAAAAGTGAATTATTTATGCAAATATTATATGATAATATTGCCTACAATGAAAATCTGATCTTTGATTGGGGATTTTCATGTATAATTGAAATAGGTGGAAAAAATATCCTATTTGATACAGGAGCAAAGGGTGATATTTTAATGGGAAATATGGAGAAGTTATCAATTGATCCAAAGAACATTGATTATGTATTTATTTCTCATGATCATTGGGATCATACAGGAGGTTTAGAAGAGTTTTTGAAGATCAATAATAATGTGAAGGTATTCTTATTAAAATCATTTTCAGATAAAACAAAGCAAATTGTAAAAAATAATAATGCAGAAATTATTGAAATTGAAAATGAACAAAGGATATTTGAGAATATCATTACTACAGGTGATATGATTGGAGAAAAACATGAACATTCACTCATTATTGAGACAAGTAAGGGAAATATCATAATTGCTGGATGCTCACACCCAAATATTGTAAATATAATTAATAAAGCAAAAAAATTATCAGATAATGATATATTACTTGTTACAGGAGGATTTCATTATTTACATGATAATATTGAACAAATCAATAATAATATTTCAAAATTAAAATCATTCAATATAAAGTATATTGCTCCATCTCACTGCACAGGAGATCTTGCAATAAAACAGATAAAGCAATCTTTTGGTAATAAATTTATTGATTCAGGAGTAGGGAAGATATTTACTGAAATATAATCTGAAAAATTCTTGAAAATCCTGAGATTGTCCGAATAGCCGAAGGGTATTTTTTTAATTTCTTTTCTTCGTCATTCCGTACTTGATACGGAATCCAGTATTTTCTGTTTCATCCTGAGCTCGCCTGCCATGAGCCGAGCCGAATGGCCGAAGGATCACTTCTTTTCTGTCATACCCGACCTGATCGGGTATCCATCTTTTCTGCCGTAGGCATATTCCGAGTGATTCGAGGAATATGTGCGTCATTAGTGCCGTGCCCTCTTGTTCAAGTGAAAATTACAAAATTACAACCTCCGACCCCTTTGTATTAATCTTTTTCTTTTCTTTTCCGTGGTCATGCCGTACTTAATACGGTATCCAGTATTTCTTCTCTGCCGTAGGGGCTCGGCGTGCCGTGCCTTCTTATCTTTATTAAAGAAAACTATGTTGACAAGAACTATAATTAAGATTAATATATAAACAATGCAAAAATAGATAAGTGGTACAAATAATGTATCAATTATGAGTGAAAGTGATACAGAAAGTGTATCACTATAAAAGGATGGATTATTATGGATAGAGAAAAATTATATTATACTCTATATGAACAACAAAAAGATTTTGAAGGTATTAAGAATCTTATCAGTAGAAAGAAAACATCAGAAATTATAAAATTAATTAACTTAAAGTTACCAATTATTATAACTGGTATAAGAAGGTGTGGGAAATCTTCTCTTCTGAAAATAATTAAGAACAAATTGCACCTAAAAAATAAGGAATACCTTTATATTGATTTTAATGATGATAGAATGATTGATTTCACAATAAATGATTTTCAAAAGATAATTGATTTTATGAATGAGAATGAATATAAAAAGAAATGTTACTTGTTTTTAGATGAAATTCAGGAAGTTGACAAGTGGGAGAAATGGGTTAATAGAATTAAAGAAAAATATTATATTTTTATAACAGGCTCAAATTCTAAGCTTTCAAGTGAAGAAATATCAACAACATTAACCGGAAGATCAATAAATTATCATTTGTTTCCTTTTAGTTTTTTAGAGTTTTTAGCAGCAAGAAAAATTAATACTAAAAATTATAAATTAGATAAAGAAATACAATCAAATATAAAGAGGGAATTTAGAAAATATATGAATGAAGGTGGATTCCCGAAAAAAGTGATTATGGATGAAAAAATCATTATTTCCGAATTATATGGAAATATATTATATAGGGATATAATAAGGAAGTTCAATAAAAAATTAATAAAACCGATAAAAGAAATTTCATTATATTTGTTATCAAATATTTCTTCAAATATCAGTTTAAGAACATTTTTAAGAATTTCAGGAATAAAAAATATGGGAACTATTAGAAATATAATAAATTCATTTGAAGATTCTTTTTTGTTTTTTTTCATAAATAAATATGATTATTCAATGAAGAAGCAAATATTAAATCCTAAGAAAAATTATTGTATTGATAATGGATTTCCATCAATTGTTGGATTCAAATTCTCAAATGATTATGGGAAATTATTAGAAAATCTTGTTATTATTGAATTAAAAAGAAGAAATGACGATATTTACTATTTTAAAAAAAGCAAAGAATGTGATTTTGTCATAAAAAAGGGAATGAAAATAATTAAAGCAATACAAGTATGTTATAAACTCAATGAAACAAACAAGAAAAGAGAAATTGGTGGTTTATTAGAAGCAATGAAAGATTTTAAATTAAAGCAAGGATTTATTCTAACTTATGATCAAGAAGAAGAAATGAAAATTGAAAATAAAAAAATAAAAATTATACCTGTTTGGAAATGGCTTCTCAAGAAATTATAATACTTAGTGTTTTCTTATCTGCCTGAGCATAACCAAATGGGTCATTGCGATGAGCGAAGCGAAGAAGCAATCTCATATTTCCGTGTCATGACAATGAACGATGTAGGGACAGACCTATGTGTCTAACCTCTTTTCTGTCATAGGGAATCCATCTTATCTGCGTATTGGCTGTTCGTGAACAGCCCTCTTTACTCATTTCTTGTCAAATTTGAAATTATTTCATTCACAATGATATATAATATTAGTAAAATATATATATAATAAATCTAAACAATAAAACAGAAGAATATTTACTGCTAAAGCAGAATTATTTGATAAGGAGAATAAATGGAAGTAAAAATTAAAGATTTAACAGTTGATGAATTTGAAAAATTAATCCACAAAACAGTTGAAGAATCAATGGAAGAAATTATTGAGGATATAATTGCAGCATCAAATCCGAAATATATCGATTCAATAGCGGAAGCAAGAAAAGATTATAAAACCGGAAAAGTAAAAAACATTAAATCACTTTTATAAATATGTTTGAAATACTATTCACAAATAGAGCATTAAAGGATTTAAGAAATTTTGATAATAATATTAGAAAGAGGATTATAAAAAAAATAGGTGAATTAAATAATGAATCAGTTAAAAAATCAAGAAAACTTATTAATAAGAAAATTGGACAATATAGATTTAGAATTGGTGTCTATAGAGTGATATTTGATATTGAAGATAATAATATAATAATATTAAGAATAGGGAACAGAAAAGAAATATACAAATAAAAACCTATTATAATCTGTTTAATACCATATACTTACAAGAAATTACAAAATTACAATTAACCGCGGCGAATCTACGACCTCCAAATCCGACCCCTGTTTCATCCTGAGCTCGCCTGCCATGAGCTAGTCGAATGGTCGAAGGATCTGCTAATGTACCTCTCCAACTTTTTCCACTTTTTCAACCACCGTCCCCATTATGAAATTATAATAGGAATGCAATTAGTGTCCTGTGGGGACACTAATGGTAATGTTTTTATAATTATATTGTTGACATTTCTTTATATAAGTATAAAATATGTATATGAATATAGATAATAAACAAAGAAAAACTCTTGGTAAAAGATCTGCATACTTAATAACGACATTATATGAAAAGAATAAAACAATTTTTAGATTAAAAGATATACAGAATATACTTAATATTGATACTGCATCATCAAGAAATTTTGCAAGAAAAATAGTAAATAGACATATTGCAACAAGATTAAAACCAGGACTTTTTATTCTATTGAATTATAATTTAGGTAGAATAGATAAATTTATTGGTAATGAGTATATTATTGCCAAAGAACTAATTAATGATAAAAAATACTATATATCTCATTTTTCAGCTATGGAAATTCACGGTATGATTACTCAGCCGCAATATACAGTATATGCTGTTAGTAAGAAAATGATAAAACCAGTTAATGTTCATGGTATAGAATTCAAATTTGTTCCGATTAATAAAAATGAGTATTTTGGTTATGAATCTTATTGGATCACAAAACAGGATAAAATATTAATCAGTAATATAGAAAAAACAATAATCGATGGACTTAAAAATCCTCAATATTGTGGTGGAGTAATAGAAATAGCAAAAGGAATATGGATGAATCAAAAAAAAATCAATGTTGATAGACTAATACAATATTGTTTAAAAATTAATAGAGTATCTATAACCGGTCGACTGGGATATATAATGGATACTTATAATATTATAAGTGATAAGAAATTGGTAATATTACAAAAACATCTGACCAATACATATAATAAACTTGATCCTTCGTTACCTTCAGGAGGAAAATACCTAAAAAAATGGATGCTTCAACTTAATATTTCAAAGAATGAATTATTAACAGCAATAAAAACATAAAAAATGATTTCTCAAAAACATATATCTAAATTATCAAATCGTCTTTTAACGAACAACAGAAGAATAACAGAGACAATAATTGAAAAGGACTATATTATTTCGTGGATATTAACCGGACTATCTGAAAGTAATTTAAAAAATACTTTGATTTTCAAAGGAGGAACATGTTTAAAAAAGTGTTTTGATCTTGATTATCGGTTTTCAGAGGATCTAGATTTTACTTTGAGAACAGCAATATCTATAGATAAAATTACTGAAGAATTTTTAAAGATTTCAAGAAATATTATGTCACAATCAGGGGTAAGAATAAACATTGATATAAATAGTATAATAGAGCATAAAAACACAATTACTTTTTTTATTAACTATGAAGGACCATTACCTGGTACAAAAGGAAAAAGAATTAAAACAGATTGCACTATTAAAGAAATAATTGTAAACAATCTTGATGAAAGGAGAATCCTGACATATCCAGAATTCGTTGATTTACCAAAAAATAAGACAATATTTACTTATAGTATAGAAGAAATTTGCAGTGAAAAAATTATCGCTTTATTAGATAATGCAAGGAATGAACCTCGCGATCTTTATGATATATGGTATTTGAGTTATAATAATTTTGTTAAAATAGATGAACTAAAAAATATAATTGAAAAAAAATGTGAATTTAGAAACATGCATTTAAATAATATTATAAATAATTTGGAATTAAAAGAAGCAAGATTAAGGAAAACTTGGTGTTCACGATTAGAAAAACAAATACTATTCCTTCCTGAATTTGAAACTGTTTATAGATATGTTAAAAGAGAAATTAGACAGACAAAATGGAATAAATAATTATATTTAATTATTATATTTATTTTCCGGGTCATACTGTACTTGATATTTCTTTTCTGCCGTAGGGGAACGGCGTGCCGTGCCCTCTTGTTCAAGTGAAAATTGCAAATTTACAATTCACCACGGCGAATCTACGACCTCCAAATCCGACCCCTTTGTATTAATCTTCTTCTTTTCCTTTCTTTTCCATGTCATTCCTGTGCAGACAGGAATCCATCCTATCTCCCGTAGTGGCTGTTCGTGAACAGCCCTCTTTACTATTGACAGCAAAAGGATTAATTGTATACTTAAAAGTATAATACTGTAAAATATACAAAAGAGGATATATGTTTGTAAACAGAAAAGAGGAGCTTAGTTTATTAAACAAATTGTATAAAAGCAATAAAAGTGAATTATTGATTTTATACGGAAGACGAAGAATTGGAAAAACGGAATTAATGAGAAAGTTTGCAGAAACAAAAAAGAAAACCATTTTTTTCTCATCAGACCTTTCATCAGAAAATGAGCAATTAAGACAATTTTCAGAAGTTATTTATAATTCAACAAAGGATTCATTTTTAGAAAACAATCCATTTTTAAATTGGGAATCACTTTTTAAGTATATATTTGACCATATATCCGGACATACAAGAATGATAATAATTGATGAATTTCCATATTTATGTTCTTCCAATAAAGCATTGCCTTCAATTCTACAAAAAGTTTGGGATAAGAAGGGGAAAGACAGCAAAATATTTTTAGTTTTATGTGGTTCATATATGAGTTTTATGGAAAAGGAAATACTTAGTGTAAAAAGTCCACTATATGGAAGAAGAACAGCACAACTATTTTTGGAGCCATTAAAATTTACTGATATGAAGCATTTTATCCCTAACTATTCAATTAATGAAAATGTATATGCTTATTCAATACTTGGAGGTACTCCGGCATATATAGTGAAATTTAATAAAATGAGTAGTATTGAAAAAAATGTGAAAAAGGAAATATTAGATAAAAATTCATTTTTATATAGAGAACCAAAATTCATGCTTATGGAAGAATTACGAGAGCCATCAATATATTTTTCAATATTAGAGGCAATATCTTTTGGTAAAAATAGATTAAATGATATTGTTCAGCATACAGGCATAGGTAGAATAAAAACCATTAAATATCTATCTGTATTGATAGGATTGTATATTATAAAGCGGGATGTTCCTGTAACAGAAGAGAAACCATACAAATCCAGGAAAGGATTTTACAAGATAATTGATCCATATTTCCGGTTTTGGTTTAGATTTGTTTATCCGAATTTCAGTTACCTTGAAGAGAGAGACATTGATTATGTGTGGAATAAGAAAATCAAACCAAATATAGATAGTTTTACAGGACTAATTTATGAGGATATTTGTTTACAAAAAGTAAAATTGCTTAATAGAATGAATAAATTACCAATGGAATGTGATAGAATTGGCAGATGGTGGAATAGAGACAATGAGATTGATATTTTGGCATATAACAAAAATTCATATTTAGTAATTGAGTGCAAATGGAGAACAAAAAAGATTGGGATAAATATTTTCAATGAATTGGAAGCAAAAATTAAATTATTACCACCTAAGAATAAGTTATACTATGGTTTTTTCTCAAAATCAGGTTTTACTGAAAAATTTATAAAATTATCAAAAGAAAATAGGAATATACTGCTATTTGATTTTAATATTTAATAGATTATATTATGCATTTGTAGTGGCGGTTCACGAACCCCCCTCTTGTTTCTTTGTAAAAATCATCCAATTAATCAAATATTAAAGTCATTTATTAATCTTCAAAACCTCTTATAACCTATTTAATACCTTACACTTACAAGAAATTACAAAATTACAACCTCCGACCCCTTGAAAATCCTGAGCTTGTCCACCATGAGCCGAGCCGAATGGCCGAAGGATCACTTCTTTTCTGTCATACCCGACCTGATCGGGTATCCATCTTTTCTGCCGTAGGCATATTCCGAGTGATTCGAGGATATATTCTGAATAATTTGAGGAATATGTGCGTCATTAGTGCCGTGCCCTCTTGTTCAAGTGAAAAATGCAAAATTGCAACCTCCGACCCCTTTATATTCAACCACCAAATTGTCTCCCAAAAATAGCAAAAGATACGAAATGCCTTGACAATATGTCGCAAAAAGAATATACTAATTGCGACATTGAAAACTGGAGAATATAATGAAAAGTATTGTAACAAGGATAAAAAATAGGATATACAGCAAAAGTCGAGGATTTGTTTTTACTAAAAGCCATTTTATCGATATTGGACCCTCCAAGACCGTAGCTAAGGTTTTGGAGCGTTTAGTTAATTCAGGAGAAATTCGACGGCTTGCCCGTGGACTTTATGATTATCCTGAGAAACACTCAATATTGGGAAATCTTCCACCAAGTTATGAGTGTATAGCTCAAGCGTTAGCTGGAAGGGATAGTTTAAAAATTCAGCCATCAGGGGCATATGCTGCAAATTTACTTGGTTTAACTGAGCAGGTGCCGGCAAGAATTGTCTTTCTGACTGATGGACCTAATCGAGTAGTGCAGATCAATAAACAGCAAATTGTATTAAAAAGAACAACACCAAAAAATATGGCAACCGCAGGGCGTATGAGCGGCTTAATTATACAGGCTTTGCGTCATTTAGGACAGGCTCATGTGGATGATGAAATCATTGAGATGCTTAAAAAAAGATTATCTAATAGTGATAAACATCAGTTAATTAACGATATATGTTACACTTCGGTATGGATAGGAGATATATTCAAACAATTACAAGAGTGAGAGGACTATGGATAATTTTGTGTTATTAAGTGATAAAGACAAACATGCTTATTTCAGAGTGGCTGCAGCTGAGATGAATGTTCTGCCTCAACTTATTGAAAAGGATTTCTGGGTTTGTTGGGTGCTCAAAACCCTTTTTTCATTACCAGTATCCGGAAGCTATTTAACATTTAAAGGAGGAACATCCCTATCAAAATGCTATGATGTTATCATGCGGTTTTCCGAGGATGTAGATGTGTCGATAGAAAGGACATTTTTATCAAGCGAAGGAGTCATTGAACCAAAAAAGGAAGAAAGCAATAATGAAAACCAGCGAAGGATTAAAAAACTGCAGTTAGCATGTAAAGAAAAAATCACTGAAACCATTATACCTGAATTTAAAGAGAGCATTATCTCTGTTCTTCCTGATAAAAAAAAATGGAATGTGAAATTGGATACTAATGATGCTTTAGGACAAACAGTTTTATTTATCTTTCCCCACGCTTTGACAAGCGGAGTAGAAAGTTATATGAAAACCGCTGTTAAAATTGAATTTGGTTCTAAATCTGATCATTGGCCAGTGGAGACAATGACCGTGAACCCCTATGTTGCTAATGTTTCCAGTAATGTAGCAATTGAAGGCACATCGGTACGCGTTTTGGCTGCGGAGCGAACCTTTTGGGAAAAGGCAACTATCCTTCACATGATATATCATTATCAGCATGGAAGGAATATACCGCCTAGAATGTCACGACACTATTATGATTTATTTGCTATGATAAATAATTTTATATACAAGAAGTCTTTAAAGAAAATAGCATTACTAAAAGATGTATCTGAACATAAATCATTATTTTTTAAAGCTAACTGGGCACATTATGAAGAAGCTAAGCCAGGTAGTCTGCGACTGGTTCCTCGCGATGACCAGATAAGTCAGTTAAAAACTGATTATAGGCAAATGAAGGAAATGTTTTTTGAACAACCTCCGTTATTTGAAAATATTATTGAGACTCTTAAAAATGTGGAAGATAAAATTAATGATATATAAATAATGAAAAAACATTTCAACATTCAGCAGTGGCGGTTCACGAACCCCCCTCTTGTTTCTTTGTAAAAATCATCCAAGTAATAAAATATTAAGGTATTTATGATTCCTCAAAATACTCTTCCAACCCAAGCAATACCTTATACTTACAAGAAATTCCAAAATTCCAACCTCCGACCCCTTGAAAATCCTGAGCTTGTCCACCATGAGCCGAGCCGAATGGCCGAAGGATCACTTCTTTTCTGTCATACCCGACCTGATCGGGTATCCATCT
>JAUVJU010000181.1 GCA_030592285.1 Caldifarciminota bacterium | reverse complement strand
TTATATTTATATTCCGCAATATCAACACATAAAATGAAAGTAACAAAAGAAATATATGAAGAAGCTTTAGTGGGCTTACTGACAACGGATATTTCTGTACTGAGGGATTTTTTGTTTAGTGAATTATTTAATACAAGGAATTCTAACACACTATCAATAGATATAAATCTATATGAATATGGTTATAGTAAATTGAAGGAAAAGAAGGAATTGTTATTAGAGAAATACAATTATGATGAAAATAAATTTCCTCAGGCAGGCACTATTGAATATGCTATCTTTGAAATAGAACATCCTGTTCTTTTTGACTTTATGTATTACACTCATATGGCTGGGCTTGCATATAAAAGAATGTTGAATGGGGAGATACAATAGAACTGGGGCATATTATCATATTATGTATGTAGAATTTAATTAAAACACTTAATTTTGATTGTATGATTCTAATGTTTAAAAAAAGAATATAAATTGAGTGAGTATTTAATTACTGCTAATATTAACAATAACAAAATTAACTATGGCAAGAAAATAATAATTTATTCAATATTGGAAAGTAATTGATATCAATAACCGGCATTAAGTATGAATTCAGGGAAATGGAATTCAATATTATCAATAATTATTGATGATCTTTTCATTTTTGTTAGATATGCCTTACAGGAAAAAATGGTTCTCTTAATATCATGTTCCTGAATACTGATCAAATTCTCTATTACTGATAATTTATTCTTTTTGTATTTTTCCTTTTTGGAATATTTCTTATCTACTGGATTAATATCATTACTGCTTATATAAAGTGATGAAAGTCCGGATATCTTATATGTTACTAATTCAAATTCTTCAATTGTTCTTAGAAAATCGGATTGAAATGCACGATACTCATCTTTATTGGGAGTATTAAGTGATAATAGATCAAGTTTCACATTATAGAGTTCTTCCTGAACGCTTTCAATATTAGCAAGTATATCAGGCTGCTTTTCAATATTTAAATATACTAATGAAAGGTGATTTATCTGAGTATTGAAATTCTTTGCTACTATAATAATCTTTGAATCATATTTGCTTTCAATACTTGTGCATCCAATAATACTTATTAGGATTATTAGAGAAATAATGATTTTTTTCATAAAACATATTATATAGCAATAATAGTATTGTAGTCAATAGAAGTATTATTTACTTATTTTATTTTTGTCAATCAATATATAAAATCAAACTTGACAAATTTTAAAAAAACATTATAATTTAAAATAGAAAGTAAATCATTAATAAACTAGGGGTGTTTATAAATAGTAAATAACAAGGGGGAAAAAATGAAAAAAAGTACATTTGTTTTATTAGGATTGTTATTTATACTATATATTTATGCTGGATGGGGAGATATGATAAATCTTTCCGATGCTTTGAGTATTTATAATGGAAATCCAAATATAAAAATTGGTATATTAGATAATGGAGTGTTTCCACATAATTACTATAACTCAAGAATTTATTATCATTGCAACTATAATCATAGTGGGGATATTCTTGCCGCTTGGTATGTTTATCCAAATGTTGATCATGGAACTGCAATGACTGGTATTATTGCTCAAATAGACAAAAAAGCTGAATTGCATTCTTTGCGAGGTGTAAGCGGATCAAATCCTCCAGCTACTATGGGATTACAATTATCTTATGTTTCAGATCAATTTTTATATGCTCCTTCTAAAGATCTTTCCATTGTTAATCTTTCAGCTGGAGAGGATGATATTAATCCATTTTTACCACAAATATATACTGGAATAGCAATGAATATTATTAATTGTTTTAAAAAAGATATCATTATTGTAGCTGGATCTGGGAACAACAATAATAATTTCATAGATTTCCCTGCATTTCTTGATGAAGCCATTTCTGTAGGTAGCATAAATTTTGATTATTCAAGATGGGTTGAATCTGACAATCTTGGATCAAATTATGGCAATGGATTGGATATTGTAGCTCCAGGAGGATTAAGCGATATACCAACAACATCTTTTGAATTTAGTCATTCTGAGGTTTATCACGAACCAGGATGGGGAGATATCACTACTTACTATTTTAATTCTAGCAATAATAACAGTGGAGGAACATCTGCTGCAACGGCTGTTGTATCAGGCGTTTGTGGTTTAATAAAAGGATATTCCAAGGAATATAGAAATGATGATTTAACAAATCTTGAAATTATGAATATAATAAAACATACAGCAAAAGATATTAATACTCCAGGATACGATTCTGAAACAGGATTTGGATGTATTGATGCAAAAAAGGCACTTGAATTCATATCAAATAATAATATTTTGAGAGTTGTTATGCAGAAAAATTTTTCTGATTATGTTATGATTGATCCTAGTGATATATATATTTATGGAATTAATACATATAATTCTAGTTTAAATAATGGATTAAATTTTTGTCAAAGCGGGATGAGATATAGAGGTCTTTGGAACTACCATGATGATTTTGGTGTGGAACCTGAATTAGTTACATTTATTCAAGATGATGATTGTGGATTTCACTATTCTTCTAATGGAATGATTTTTACTCCGCAGTATCCAAAGATTGCATATATAAATACATATGGTACATATGCTATTGATTCTTGGTTTTATAAAATTGAGGATAATTGGTATCCAATAAATCCATATCATACAAATTATTCTATATCAGTATTTATTGAAAAAGTTCCCGGATCCAATGTTTCTCTTAGGGGTAGATTGGGATATATAGTTACATTTGATGATATAGGACCTGAAGGTGATTATAATATTTATCTAACAAGAAAAATGACATATGGAACCTTCAAAAAAGGTTTATTACATTATTATCAAATCTATAATAATTCAACAGAGACTTTTCAGAATATTTATCAAACATATAATGACGAATATATTCATAAAATTCCAGTATCATCATTTGATTCAAAATTGTATTTTAGAGTTAAAGTTTTTGATAAAATTACAGCAGGAGGTTTATATTCAAATACAGTTATAATGTGGCCTCCAGTTGATGGTGATCCAATAGTTCAATATACAGATAAAACAGATGCAACAGGATATGCCAATGGAAGAAAAATAGTTGTTGATAGCCTTGAAAACATTCATGTAATTTATACAAAGAGTGATAGCGTATTTTATACAGTTTCATCAGAT
>JAUVJU010000176.1 GCA_030592285.1 Caldifarciminota bacterium | reverse complement strand
TGTGTCGATAAAAATACTATTTTTTGATTATTCACAAAGTCTCTCAATATATCCTTAATAATTTTTCTTATTTCAGGTGATATTCCTTCGAAAGGTTCATCCATTATAATTATATCAGGTTCATGAAGTATAGCTTTGGCTATTGTGAGTTGTCTTTTCATCCCTTTGGAAAAATGCTTGATTCTTTTATTTTTCCACTCATATAAAGAAAATTTCTTTAGAATATTTATAATCTTTTCTTTTTTTTCTTTTGGATTTACAGAATAGTATGTAGTAAAAAAATCCAAATATTCAAGTGGAGTAAGTCCTTCGAATGGTTTTTCATCTTCCAAAACCAATCCTAATCTTTTAGGAGAAAAATATTCCTCTCCATTTGAAATATTTACTGAGCCACTATCATGTTCCATTAGCCCGAGAATAATTCTAATTGTTGTTGTTTTACCGGAACCATTTGCTCCTATAAATGCAAATATTTCTCCTCCATTAACTTCTAAATTTATATCTTTTAAACAGAACTTATCTCCAAAGCATTTATTAATTTCACTAAGCTGAATTTTATTCATATATTATACCTGTTTTATCGACAGCAATAAATGCGGTATCTAAGTTGTTTATAATTATATCGGATAACTCTTTAATATTTCACCTCCATTATATTGGCAAATTATATATTAAAATAAAAAATATATCAATTTGAGAAATGAAAATGAGAAATGGTGTCATATGGGGGATTACATCATATCTTGGTTGAACATTAAAGATGATATGTTATTTGGAAAAGAAAATTGATAATAAAATATTACCTATTATGGAAGGAATTTTGGAATGATAACATCCTTTTCTAAATTCTAATTTCCAGCCTGAAACTATTATGTTAATATATTATTTAATATACTTAACCCTTAACTGTCTCATATTTCAATAAATTCATCTTTTCTAATTTGACAATTTTTAAATATTCATTAAAGTCATTTTTAAATAAACTACATCCTTTATTCCCTGTTTTTACTATATTCTTCATACAACCTCCTACACAAAAAGGCAATAATTTACAGGATTCACATTCCTTAAACTGACCTTTAAAAGTAAAAGGATCCTTTGTCATCCATCTGATATATTCAGATTCTTTTGTTATTATAATATCCCCTTTTTTGTCTAATTCACCTAATCTGTTCATTATAATTGGGCATTTTGCAATGCCACCATCAGGTAAAATAACATAACGATTCTCATTTTCAGATTCACAGGCAGTATAAGTTGGCACTAATCCCATCGTTCCACTTGCAGTAAGAAAACCAAGATTTTGAGCAAATTTCGTTAAGTCATAAATTATATTTTGGTATTTACCAATAGAACCAATTGTATCAAGTGGATTTATTTTTTCTGCATTGCTGTTCTTTTCTCCTCCAATTGATACCGGTGCGAAATAAATTCGAACAATATTTTTTAGTTTATTTGGCAAATCATTTTGCATCCATGTTTTTAAAATGTTTTTATTTTTATTAGAAACATTTACTCTTAAATTAATTATAGTATTAATAGAACTAAGACTATTAATATTATATTTATTTCCGATCTCCAGAAGATTAGAAATAATTCTATGATAAGTCTCACCTCCACCTTTTAAAGGACGTGATTTATTATGATATTCTGCAGGTCCATCAATAGTTATATCAAAATTGCGAGTTTTTACATTTAATAATTCCTCAAAATTTTCTAAATTCAAATAATACCCATTAGTATTAATTACTGAATAATATTCGACAGAATATTTTTTACTTATTTTCTTAAAATCCCTTCCCAAACGCTTAATTGTATCCATTTTCAATAAAGGTTCTCCCCCAAACCATCCTATATTTAAAACATTTATTTGTTTTATTTTATTTTTCACTAATTCTAAAATATTCTTTTCTACTTCTAATGTAAAATTACTATTTTCCTTTCGTTCGAAACAATAAGTGCAGTCAAAATTACAATTCTTTGTTAGCACAAGCATTAAATTTAGCATATTGTTTGAATACTTCCTTTTGAGATTCAAATATTTTAAAAGGGCAATTTCATCAATATTATATTTAATTATAGAACCATTTTCTATTAATGAATTGTAAATATCAGGATAGTTTTTACTTAATTCTTCAATTTTATTATTTTTCAAATAATAAAATACATTGTCATCCAATTTAAACATATCTCCACTAAATGTATTATATATCCATACTCCATCATTATCATTTTCAAAAACAATATTGTAATTTGATTGTTTGTAATTATTCATTACTGCTCCTTCTTTTAATATTCATAATTTACACTAAATCTATATGCTCATAGGTATATTATATTATAATTTACTTACTATTTAATAACAATACGGTGGGTATGTTTGAGATGGTCTTTCACCGGGGCAACATTTTAAAGTTACTCTAATTCCTTCTTTCATATTATCATCTTCTGGAAGATTAATGATCCCACAAAGAGGATTTATTCCTTTTATTAATTTTTCCATTTGATACTCCTTTCTTTTTTTATAACACCTATGAGCATATTTCTATGTCATTATTCGCAATTATCATGCCAAAATATGACAATGCTTTATTTTGGCTTATATTCATAAATACAAAAATACACAATTTTATATACTGTGAATTATGTTCGCACATATTATCCTTAAACATTCAATAATCAATTGCATTTTACCTTATAAACCCATTTCTGCTAATAGTGAAATTGGTTTACGGGATTGTGAAGCGAGTTCACATACTATGCTTTTTTAGATATTTTGACAATCCTTCCCTTGTTATTCCTAAATGCCGAGCTGCTTTTGTTATATTATTATCATATATTATCATAGCTGATTTTGTCTCTTTATTCTTTAAAATATCAATTTTCTCATTCAATGTTTTAGGAATCTTTTCATCCGTATATTTAATCTTTAATGGCAGATCATCTACTTTCACAATCTTATCATTAGTATTTTCATTCTCTATTATTAATAATTCGATTACCATTTCCAATTCTCTTATATTGCCGGGCCATGAATAAGATTCTAACAATTTCATTGCTTCATTTGAAAATGAAATGTTTCTTTCACCATGTTTGGAGAGGAAAAATTTAATAAAATTATCAAGATAATCTATTCTATTTTTAAGAGGTGATAATGAAATTTCGAAAAAACATATTCTGTAATACAAATCCTCTCTGAATATTCCTTTTCTTACCAATTTCTTTAAATCCCTATTTGTTGCACATATAAGCTGAAAATCTATCTTTGTCCCTTCGGTTGCCCCAACTCTCCACAATTCTTTGTTCTCTATAACTCTAAGTAATTTCCCTTGTACATTAAATGGCATATCTCCAATTTCATCAAGAAATAATGTTCCATTATCAGCAAGTTCGATTTTACCTCTCTTACCTCCTTTATATGCTCCTGTAAAAGCTCCAACCTCATAACCGAATAATTCGGATT
>JAUVJU010000006.1 GCA_030592285.1 Caldifarciminota bacterium | reverse complement strand
CTGTCTCTACCTTAGGTTCTTCTGTTGCTTTAACTTTAGTTTTTTTAACTACTTTGTCTTTGATTTCTTTGTTTTCAGTAATTACATTATCTTTCATGACTTTGCCTTCAAGCTTATCATTCAAATAAAAACCAATGATCTTCTTAATTCTTTTTGTTGGCTGTGCTCCCTTTTTTACCCAGGCATTGTATTTATCAATATCAATCTTAGTAACCATTTTACCTCTTGGATCATATGAGCCAATCATGTCAATAAATCTGCCATCTCTAGGTGCCCTATTATCAGCAACAACTAATCTATAATAGGGTTGCTTTTTTTTACCCATTCTGCGTAAGTGAATATTTACCATTAATCCTCCTATAATAAGTTTAATATCTTCTATATTATTTTTTAAGTGATTCATTATAATGAAGCATTTTAACTTTGTCAAGGGTAGGTCTTTACTTTTAATGGTTAATATATACAATAATATCAAAAAAAGGAAATGCATAATGAAGAAACTATCAACAATTATAGAAAAAGTAGCAAAATCCGTTGTGAACATTAATACCCCAGATACGCTTGGAACAGGATTACTAATTGATAAAAGGGGATTAATTATTACAAATGCCCATGTTATTAGCAATCATACAAATGCAATTGTTGTATTCAATGATAATAAGGAATACAATGCCAAGGGATTAGTTGCATATAGGGATTTGGATATTGCTTTTCTTAGTATAAGAAAAAAGAAGAAATTTAAGAATATTGAGCTTATTCCCAATAAATCGTATGAAGTAGGAGATACTGTTATTGCATTTGGAAATCCATTGGGACTTGAAAATACGGTAACAAAGGGAATTATTTCAACAAAGGAAAGGGAAATAGAGAATAAAATGTATATTCAGACAGATGTTGCTATAAATCCCGGTAATAGCGGTGGTCCGCTTGTGAATATAAAAGGTCAGATCATTGGTATAAATACATTAAAGATCATTGATGCAACAGGGCTTGGATTTGCAATCCCTATACCGGATATTAATGATCTTATTGCTGAAATAAAAAATAATTTTGAAACCCTGAAAAAAAGGACATTATGCTCTATTTGCGGAGCATCATCCTCAAGTAGAAGAAAATATTGTAAAAAATGCGGTTCAATCCTTATAAAAACCAATGATAAAAAAGTCAAAGGGAAAAAGGGTATATGTTCTATATGTGGAACAGAGAATCAAACAGATGCAAAATACTGCATTAATTGCGGGAAAAAATTAAAGGAAGGTTAACATGACTTCAATTATTGATAATATAAAGTCACTATTTAATAGTGAAAAAATTAATACATTGGAAAAGGCATCTCAGATAATAAATGAAATGCTTAAATCATTAGGCACCAATGAAAAGGATGCAAGCATGGAAACGGATAATAAGAACATGCTTGGATGGGCAATAAGTGTTAATGATATTATTATATACATATATTTATTTAAGGGAGAGGACAAGAATATGTATCTGCGACTTGTATCTCCAATTTTAAAATTGCCAACAACAAATATATTACCATTTTACAGGAAATTATTGGAGCATAATCTTTATTTGCATGATATTGGATTTAGTGTTGAAGAGAATCTTATTTTATTAATGGCACAGAGGAGAATTGATCTTACATCTCTTGAAGAATGTACCTATATTGTTTCTTTTCTTGCAGAATCAGGAACAAAATTAACAAAGGAACTTTCAGAAGAATTTGATGCAGAAGTATATACTGTTGATAATAATTAATTAAAGGAGGATAGGTGAAAAAGGACTTTATATCAATTCAAGATGTTTCAAAAGATGAGGTTTTAGACCTATTTAATCTTGCAATAGAAGTAAAGAATGAGGTGAAAAAGGGACAATATAGAAATGTGCTTAATCAAATGACAATGGCAATGGTGTTTGAAAAACCATCTCTAAGAACAAGGGTTTCCTTTGAGGCAGGTTTTACACAATTGGGAGGACATGCAATATATCTTGGTCCAAATGATATTTCACTTGGAAAAAGAGAAAGTGTTCCTGATATTGCCAGGAATTTAGATAGAATGACAGATATTATTATGGCAAGAACATTCTCGCATAAATCAATAAAGCAGCTTGCAAAATATTCAAAAGTACCTGTTATTAATGCATTATCTGATTATGAACATCCATGTCAGGTTATGGCGGATTATTTAACAATATTTGAACATAAAGGTAAAATAGATTCAATGAAATTTGCATTTATGGGGGCAGGGAACAATATGTCCCATTCATTAATGCTAATGGCAGGACTCATGGGTATGAATATGATTGTTGGATGTGCAGAGGGCTATGAACCAGCTGAATCATATTTGACAATTTCAAGAGAATTAGCAGAAAAGAGCGGAGCCAAAATAGATATAACCAATGATCCCATTAAAGCAATTAAGGATGCAGATATTGTTTATACAGATGTATGGGCATCAATGGGCGAAGAGGCAGAAAAGGGAAAAAGAGCAAAAGCATTTATGAAATATCAGGTGAATAAAGAATTATTCACCCATGCAAAAGATGATGCATTATTTATGCATTGTTTGCCTGCCCATAGAGGTGATGAGGTTACTGATGATGTTATTGATAGTAAGAACTCAGTTGTTTTTGATGAGGCAGAGAATAGATTACATGCTCAGAAGGCAGTGATCCTGCGTCTTATGAAAAAGGCATGATGAAAAATTTGAAAGATATGTTTGTAGGGACAGAACTTGACCTGTCCACCAATGTATTGCACATTATCTTAACCTATATTATTTATTTCTTCAGCTCCATCACACAATCAATAAGAAGAGCTGCTGCAAGTATAGTAATTATTAATCGTGTTGCAGATGCTCACTTTATTGATTGTCCTTTTCCGCTTCTGTTAAGATTAATTCAAAAAATATGTTTCTTATCTTTCTTGTTTGTCATGAGGTTGTTGAATGATATTTCTCCGCAGAAAAGATACATTCCGAATAATTTGAAGAATATGTTTCGCATTATCTTTATCTCTTCATCTCCATCACACAATCAAACAGGGGTAATAACTTTTGAAAGCAATTGAATTTTACAAGATTTCCGGCAGCGGTAATGATTTTATTATAATGGATAATAGAGACAGCTCTATTGAACTGTCTCCTGCTAAAATTCAGAAAATATGTGAACGGAAAACGGGTGTTGGGGCAGATGGGTTGATCCTTTTAAATAAATCATTAAAGTATGATTTTGAAATGCAATACTTTAATAATGATGGATTTGGAGCGGATATGTGCGGTAATGGGGGTAGATGTATTGTTCTTTTTGCTAAGATGAATGGAATAGTTAATGGGAATGAAACTATATTCAGTTCAAGAAATGGACTTCATAAGGCATATATAAAAAACAATAATACTATAAAATTACAGATTGAAAGACCACAATTCTTTAAACGGAATATGACTATTAAGATATCAGAGCAGAAGTTTACCGGAGATTTTCTAAATACAGGTGTTCCACACTTTGTAACAATATTAAGTGATATTGAAAATATTGATGTAATAAATATTGGAAGAGAGATTCGCAATAATCCAGTATTTGGAGAACAGGGAACAAATGTAAATTTTATCAGTAAACAGGGGGACTTGATTTTAATAAGAACATATGAAAGGGGAATAGAAGATGAAACCCTTGCATGCGGTACTGGCTCTGTTGCAGCTGCAATCTCTGCTTCGCTAAATATGAATATCACAAGTCCAATTAAAATTAAAACAGTTTCAGGAGAAATACTAAATATTGAATTTGATAAGAATTTTGATAAGGTTTATTTGGAAGGCAAAGTTAGTCCCATTTATAAAGGACAATTACTTTTAAATGTATAAGAAAGCATTATTTTTCCCCATATTTTTTATATTTATTATTCTTTACAGCAATATATCTATTATTGAAAAAATACTAAAGGAACCCGAAAAGAATATTCACCTTATTAATAATATTGATAATATATTTCTAAGGGCATCAATTAAATCATACTATGCTGATTACTTTTATGAAAAGGGAAATAAGAAAATCCTGAAATCAATCTTTATTCCCTATGATTCATTGCTTGAAAGGAATGCATTAAAAATTGCTAAAAACCCGCAGTATGAAAATTTTGTTTATATATTAAAAAATACTGGTTATAAAATATTCTTCATTGATGAATTATTTAAGAAAAATGATTGGAAAAAAATGATTATACATTTTCCCAATGCTATGAAGACAAGGGAATGTATATTAAAAAATTCGGAAATAATAGATAAAGATAAAATAGAGATTTTTGCCTGCGGAATATTGAGCACCAATTTTAATGATTCAATGTATTCTTTAACAAATGACAGTTTATATATCTTCCTTAATGGTATAATTAAAGAGAATGAATTTATTATCAGTAAATTAATGAAGAAATATGAGTATCTGCTTCAATATATTAAGGATAGAAATAAAATGCTTTTTGCGGGTGCATATATTGATGATAATATTGAATTTACAAAACCGGCATATTATAGAGGAAGATACTATGAAAAGGAAGAAGAATTTGAAAAAGCACTTAAAATGTATTTAAAGGCAAATGATCCGGAAGCATATATAAGAATAATTGCTAAAATAGGAGAACATTCTTTCCGCAGTAAAAGTGATTCTATTTTATTAAAGGATGAATCTGATTTTGAATCGGTTCTTTATCATAAAGCAAAAGCATTGTACTTTGATGGAAAGCGAGGCATTGCCGATTCATTATTTCTCTATTTATCAAACCTTAACAGTGTTAGTTTTTATTGTGTTAGAGCAAGACAAATTATAAATAAAATTAGTACGAACAATAAAAAATATACATTAAAAGGATTTGATAAATATAAGGAAATATTCCTGAAATTGCAGGAATATGATAAAGAAAGCATATTTAATAGTTTTGCCGATAAAACATATAGAGCAAATAAAAATACTGCAAAATATTTTGCAGAGTTTTATTACAGAATGGAAATATATAATAGAACAATGACCTTTGGTTATAGAATGCTGCATATTGGTATTCCTGTTAATGAATGCAGTAAATACCTGTTTCCACTTCCTCATAGAAAAATATTTGAAGAAGCAGCAGAAAAGACAAATGTTGATATTGCTTTACTATATGCAATTGCAAGACAGGAGAGCTGGTTTAATCCTAATGCAGTGTCGCCAGCAGGAGCAAAGGGAATAATGCAATTAATGGATTTTGTGTATGAAGAACATTTTGATGACAATGATAATTTCAATATTGAAAAAAACATTACAGTTGGTTCAAGGCATATCAGTACATATTTAAGTATGTTTGAAGTAAATCTTGCCTATGGCATTATGTCCTATAATGCTGGTCCTGGAAATGTGATGAAATGGAATAGGAAAAAAATTGATTGGGAACTTTATATTGAAATGATCCCATTTAGGGAAACAAGAATATTCATAAAGAATGTTTTAAGAGATTATTACATTTATAAGTTTATACTTAATGAATCATAAAGATCATAAAGGGGAACAAGAAAAGCATTTCTTGGATTTATTGGTTTATCATTTCTTGTTATTTCAAAAAATAATGATGGTGCAAGCACTTTCCCTGATTTTCCAATGTATCCAATAATCTCACCCTTTTTCACTGTTTTTCCAGCATCAATCTTTATGCTTGATAAATGAGCATATGTAGTTGTAATGTCCTTTGTATGTTTAATAATTATAGTTTGACCTAATTTAGGTTTATCTCCGGCAAATAAAATATAACCATCTCCTGCTGCATATACATTTTCTCCCTCATTAGCAACAATTATTATTCCCGGATTAAATCTTTCTGTTTCAGTATAAGGATCTATTATATTTCCAAAGTCCCTAAAAACCCAACCGCTAACAGGAATAATTGTGGGAATCTTATTGGCATAAGATGGATTTTTTACTGCCTCAAAAATACTATTATAGGTAAGTATAATATAATCGGAAAATGTGAGTAAAGAATCTGTATTTGTCGGAAGTTTTAGATTGAATGTATCTGAACGAGCAATTCCTGACATATAATTATAATAGGGAAGTATATCAGATGTTTTTTTTTGAAGTTCCCCAATGCCCTTTTCAATCTCATCAATTGCTTTTTTGGATTCTCTATTCTTAATTGTAAGTATTGCAATATTCTCACGCATTTTCTTTATAGATCTGTAATCCTTAATATTTCCAATATTTATAATTGTCATAGTTGTAATAAATATTGAAATACACAAAATAATTATCGCAATGACAGGCAAAATAATTATAAAAAATCGTGTTGCCCTAATTTTTTCTGTACCATGAGGTATAATAGATATCTTTAATTTTCTTCTTTTCATTTTTTCCTATATGGCTCTAATGTGCCTCTTGTTAAATCCTTCAATTTTTTTATTGCTCTTTCCTTTAATTGTCTGGTTCGTTCTCTTGAAATATTTAATTTTGTTCCGATTTCTTCAAGTGTATGAGGGCGATTGTCATCCAGACCAAAATACATTCTCAATATATATGCTTCTCTTTCTGATAATTTATCTAATTGTGTTTTAAGCACTTCCTTATATCTTCTCCTTAAAAATGATTCTTCAGGTGTGAGAAATCTTGTCTGTGCTATTGTATTGGCAAGATACAAATTATCGTCTCCGGATAATGGAGTATGTAATGATAATTCGGTCTTATTCAATTTTATTGCATTATTTATTTCATTTTCAGATAGGTCTAATCTTTTTGCTAATTCCTTAATACTTGGTAAATCTCCTGTTTCATCAATGATTTCATTTTTTGCTCTTTTAATTCTGTTGATTTTATTTATCTGGGAAAGAGGAATTCTAATATTATTTGAATTTTCAAGTATTGCTTTCATAATTGATTGTCTGATCCACCATATTGCATAGGAAATAAATTTCACATTTTTATCAGGATCAAATTTTCTTGCAGCAATTATTAATCCATAATTTCCTTCATTTATTATTTCAGAAAGGGATAAACCTTTATTTTGGTATTCTTTTGATACACTTACAACGAATCGTAAATTTGCCTGAATTAATTTTTCAAGAGCTAATGCATCTCCATTTTTTATCAGGCGTGCAAGTCTCTTTTCCTCTTCGGGTTTAATAAGAGGAAAAGCTTTAATATCCCTTAAGTATATTTGCAGTGATTTATCATTGAAATCATATATTATAATAAGTGTGCCTCACTATTTCAGATTGATAACAACCCAAATATTTATTCGTCCTCTTTTTACAGTTAATAGAAGGCTTTTTCTATCTTTATACTTATCTGCCGCTTCATTATAATCATTAATATTACTGATCTTTAAGTCCTCAATTTTAACTATAACATCACCAATTCTCAAGCCCGCCTCAATAATGGGTGAATTACTATTAACATGGGTGATGATTACACCATCATTCACAATAGTTCCAAATTTCTCTTTATTTGAAGATGTAATGTTTTCTGCTTCTAATCCCATCCACTTAGATGATTTAATATCATTATTTTCATTATTAATTTTTGCTTCATCTTCAAGTTTGCCAAGCATTACCATAATTGATTTTTTCTTTTTATCTCTAATCACTATAATTTCAATATTTTTCTCAATAGGGGTTTTTGCAACAGAAATTCTAAAATCATTCACATTTTTTACTGTCTTAGAATCAAAACTTACTATAATATCTCCTTCTTCAAGCCCTGCCTTTTCTGCAGGAGTATCTTTCTCTACCTGTGCTACAAGCACTCCTGTTTCAGATTTCTTAATTCCGAATTTCTCTTTAAGTTCCTTTGTTAATTCCTGAGGATAAATCCCCAAATAGCCTCTTGTAACAGTTCCTTTTTCTATAAGTTGTTCTACAACCATTAAAACCATATTTGATGGTATTGCAAATCCAATACCCACATTACCGCCTGATGGTGAAACAATGGCAGCATTAACACCAATAACGCTTCCATGAATGTCAACAAGTGGACCTCCGCTATTACCAGGATTAATGGAAGCATCTGTCTGAATGAAATCCTGATAAACAGGTGCATTTCTCATTGAAAGATTAGATCTGTTTTTTGCTGAAATAACTCCAACTGTAACAGTGCCGTCAAATCCATAGGGATTCCCAACAGCCATTACCCAATCGCCAGCCATGATATTATCAGAGTTCCCAAAGGGGATATATGGCAGGTCTTTATTTGTTTTAATTTTCAATACTGCAATATCTGTTCTATTATCAGTGCCTATTACTTCTATTTCATCACCTGAGAATTCTCTGTTGTCAGGTAGTTTTATTGTTATCTTTTCTGCATTTTTTACAACATGATTATTGGTAACAATATATCCATCTTTATTACAGATAAATCCTGACCCCATTGAAGTATTTTTTCTTTCCATTTCAGGCATTTCCTTAAAAAAGTATTTAAAAAAGGGATCATTAAATGGTGAGAATGATTGCGTATTAACTGTTGAAATAGAACTAATATGAATAACCGCAGGTGTTATTGATGATGCCAAGTCACGGAATGAAGCATTAGGATTCAGAATATTGTTATTATCAATAGTTTCTATTATTACGGAATCTTTTGCCATTGCTTCTTTTACAATAGTTGATGAAATAGCACCTAATATAAATACAAGTGCAATAATTAAAAATATAGTAACAAATCTTCTCATTGGGAGTCCTCCTTTCAAAAAAAACCGGATTAGATTTTTTTGAGTTCTTTTTCTTTTTTGTCTAAAAGTTTATGAAGTTCTTTTACTGTGTTGAGTTTTTCTGTGAATTCTTTGCTTTTGGTAATCTGTTTTTTGTTTTTCTCAACAAGATATTCATAAACATGTCCGCCCAAGTTTGTTAATGCTTTTTCAATTTTATATTCTAATCCTGCAATTTCCATTTTCTTACTGGATAATTTCGTGATTTCCTCAGATTTTTCAAGTGCCTGAGATAATCTTATTTTTACTTTACCCCATAAACTGGTTTCCATTTATAACTCCTATTTTTTAGTTTAACTATTATAATAATAAAATTCAAAAAAATGTCAATATCAGCTCTTTATAATTAAATATTAAAAAACAGAACAATACTATTGATTTTAATTAACAATATAATATAATAAGTGTTTAAGAAATAAGGAGGATAAATGGAAGTAACTCCATTAGATATACGGAAACAGGAATTTAAGAAATCATTTTCCGGCTATGACAAACGAGAAGTTGAAAATTTTCTTGAAATGGTGGCAATGCAATTAGAAGGATTGATCAGAGAAAATATGAGTTATAAAGAGCAATTGAATGATGTTGAGAGAAAGATAGATGATTATAGGAGAATGGAAAGAACATTACAGGATACATTAACTTCTGCACAGAAAACAACAGATGAATTAAGAAAAAATGCTGAAAGAGAAGGCTCAATCATTTTAAAGAATTCCAGTTTGGAATCTCAAAATATTATTCAACAGGCAAAAATAGAAGAATCTCAGCTTAGAAGTGAAATTAAAATATTAATTACAATGAAAAATAATTTCATTGCTAAATTCAAAGGAATGATCGAAGCATACTCTAAATTGCTTGGTGAAGAAATATTGGATCATAAAGTTGATGTTAATGATATTAATAAGATACTAAAAGAGCATCCTGAAACAGTCTCAAATATTGGATCTCTTTTCAATAAAGACAAGAAAGCAGAAGAACCATTAAAGGAGAACCATGATCAAGAAAATCAAAGACTCGGCGGAGTTTTTAAGGAATAAAGGCTTTTCTTCCAGTGATATTATTGTTGTCTTAGGAACCGGATTATCATCAATCATTAATGATATGGAAATAATCAGAGAAATTGAGTATGAAGATATTCCTGATTTTCCTGTTTCAACCGTTGAATCACATTCAAGTAATCTAATTGAATGTAGCATGCATAATAAGAAGATAAATATTCTTTCAGGCAGATTTCATTATTATGAGGGCTATGATTTTGATAAAATTGTTTTTCCTTTGCGTGTATTAATGCATCTTGGATGCAAAATGCTTATATTGTCAAATGCAGCCGGTGGAGTAAATCATAATTACAGAAATGGTGATGTTATGCTTATTGAGGATCATATTAATCTTATGGCAGGTAATCCACTTAGAGGAGCCAATATTGAGGAACTTGGAGAACGATTTCCTTTAATGAAGGATGCCTATTCACTTAAACATAGAAAGCATATAATAGAAATTGCAGCAAAATTGAACATTGATATTAATAGTGGTGTATATCTTGCACTTCAGGGACCAAGCCTTGAAACAAATGCTGAATACAATATGGCAAGAATAATTGGGGGAGATGCCGTTGGTATGTCAACCGTTCCGGAAGTGATTGCTGCAAGACATATGAATATTGATGTTCTGGGATTCAGTATTATAACAAATATTAATAATGATGAGAATAGAGATGATGCTTCACATAACAGTGTGATTGAAAATGCGAAAATGGCAGGAGTGAAGTTGCGCACTATTTTGAATAAATTCATTGAAGAGGTAGATCTTTGAGAAAAGTCATTATTTTTATTATAATTGTTTTGCTGGGTTTTGGATGTAACAAAACCAGCGATATTAACAAGGCAAAAAAAATGATTACTGAACAAAAATATTTTGAAGCAATAAATATTCTTGAAAGTATAGAAGTACATAATGCTAATTCACATTTTCTACTTGGAGAAGCATATAAGGGGATTCGGAAATTTGTTATTGCGGACTCATTTTATATGGTAGCACTTAAGGAGAATCAGGATTTAAAAGATGATATCGTTAATTCATATTCTTCTATTGCAATGACTGATTTTATGAAGGGTTTCAATTATAATGCAATAAGATTCTGGAAAAAAATCCTTGATATGGATCCGGATTATGATATTAATATTGGTTACTACTATCTTGGAAAACATTATTATGATCAGGAAAAATATTATGAAGCAAAACCACTACTTATAAATGCTATTAATATATCTATACCGTCTGTATCGCGTATAAATACTTACAAAATGATAATAAATATTTATAAAATGAATCTTAAATATGATACTGCATATATATATGTTAAGCAGGCAAGGGATGAGTTCGGCGTAAGCAATAATCCTGATCAGAATTTTTCTATTGACATGGGAGAAATCATATTTAAGATAGCTCAAACAAGATATAAAAATGGTGAAATGAATGAAGCAATTAATCTACTTAATGAGTTTATTTCTGTTGAAAAACCCAGATCTTTACTTGATGATGCATATTTACTGTTAGGAAATATTTATTTTGACTTAAAAGAGTATCACAAAGCAATTCCTGCATATAATAAAGTGAAAGAATTAAATAATATTAAATTATATGGATCACAGGATACATATATAGAAGCAAATAATAAACTTAGAAAAATAGCAGAAAGGACAGGAAAATGACAAAAAAATTAATTATGATTTTTATTATTTTAATATTAATGGCAGCAGGATGTGCCAAGAAAACGGTATTAGAAGATGTTGGAATAAGTGAAATGGATATATTTGAAAAATCATTTAACTTTTATGAAAATGGTAAATGGGGAAAAGCAATTGAGGGTTTCCAATCATATATTTTTGCATATCCGGCAAGTGAAAGAACTGAAAAAGCACAATTTTATCTTGCTGATGCACATTTTAATGATAAAAATTATTCACAGGCAATAATTGAATTTAATTATTTTCTTAATAATTTTAAAAACTATAAATTAAGAGAAACAAGTTTTTATAATTTATCATTCTGTTATTTTACATTAACACCATCTTATCAATTTGACCAAACACTAACTAATAGTGCATTAAGTGTTATTGCGGATTTCAGATTGGAATTTCCTGAATCACAGTATATAAGCAAAGTTGATTCTATGAATAGAATTTTGTTGTCCCGTCTTGAAGAAAAGAAATTGCATACAGGGAATTTCTATTTGAAGAAAAAGGAAAATAAAGCAGCAGAAGTTTATTTCTCAAATATTATTCCTGAAAACCTTCTTCCGGAATATTTTGGAATGTATTTGTATAAGTATGCTATTTCTCTTTCTAACTTGCATAAATGGGATGAAGCGGAAAATGTACTTCTTATGATGGATAAAAATAACAAATATTATAAAAAAGCAGAAAAGCTTCTTAATAAAATTCGGACAAATAAATAATGAAAATTGGGATAATGGGAGGTGTTTTTGACCCTCCGCATATTGGGCATACAATATCTGCCCAATATATTCTAAATCATTCATTGATTGATAAAATACTGATAATCCCCTGTAATATTCAACCATTAAAATCCAGAGTATTAACAAAATATGATATTAGATTTGAAATGACTTTAAAAGCATTTAATGGAATTGATAATATTGATGTCTCTGATATTGAAAAGAATCTTGAAGTTCCATCATATACAATAAATACAATCAAAAAGATCAAAGATGACTGTAATGATAAATTGTTTTTTATCATTGGCAGAGATGAAGCAGGAATTATTGATAAATGGCATAAATTTATGGAATTAAGGAAATTAATAAAATTTGTGATAATCAATAAAGATACTGAAAATTATAAAATTAATAATGAATATTTTACTGAAGATATATTTATTGATAATCCTGTTATAAATATATCTTCATCAAAAATTCGCAAAATGATTTATGATAAAAAAGATATTAATGAATATGTGAATCCTGATGTTCTAAAAATTATTAAGAGAGAAAATCTTTACTGTGAAAAATAAATTATTTCTTCTTGATCTAACAAATTTAATGTACAGATATCATTTTGGTTTTATAAGGCAACCATTAAGAACAAGGGATGGACATAATACTTCAGCAATATATGGAACAATTAATTTTGTGTGTGAACTTATTGATAAATATAATGCGGAAAACATTTTGGCTGCTATAGATGTTAAAGCAAAAACATATAGACATGATATTTTTCCCGAATATAAAAGCGGAAGAGATGAAACTCCTGATGAGTTACTTCAACAGATGCCATATATTATTGAAATTTTAAAATCTATGGGAATTAAAGTTTTGGGTGTTGAAGGTATTGAGGCTGATGATGTGATAGGAACTACAATGACTAAAATGAAAAATGAATTTGATCATTTTGTTATAGTAACAACTGATAAAGATATGGCACAACTATTAAATAGTAAATCAATTATTATGAGTCCCAAAAGGGAAGATGGCAAATTCCCGGAATTTAATATTAAGGATATTGAAAATAAGCTTAAAGTAGATTTTGATCAAATTATTGATTATTATGCACTTATTGGAGATAAGGTTGATGCAATTCCAGGCATTGAAGGTATTGGTCCAGTATCTGCACAAAAAATACTGAAAATGGTTAATGACATTGAAAGTAGAGAAGAGGTAGAAAGCAAAATTGAAAATGAAAAGATTAGAATGAAAATCATTAATAATAGGGATAATATTAAATTATATAAGGACTTGCTAAAAATAAAAACAGATGCGGATTTTGAATTAAATAGGGATGATTTATCAGTAAAAGAAATGGATAAAGAGAAATTAATTCACATGTTTAAAAATTTTGAATTATATTCATTTATTGAAAAAATGAATTTGGAAAACAAAGATTCCTTATCAATATTTAAAAAGGGGATAGAGACAAAAAACATTGAAGATATTTTGAGATTTGATATTATTGTGATTTTATCAGAAATGGAACATATATGTATTGCAGCAGAAAATGTGTATGGAATTTTTAAAAGAGATATTATAGAATCAAAAATCAATATACTTAAAGAGAAAAAAATTATTGTTGATTCTTTAAGAACAATAGATTTTATAATGGAGAATTTGATTACTGATAATATATATGATATAAGCATATTACGAAACCTACAAATGAGAAGTCCAAAGATTGAAAATGTTATTAAGGAATACTTGGGTGAACAGTATAAAAGTAATGATATTTATGAAAATGCAGTTATGATAGCAGAAGCAGGGAGGAGATTTATTGATGATTGTGAAAAGCACCCTAATATAGATATTTATAGAAATATTGAATTACCTATAGTGCCTGCAATAATCAAAATGGAACAAACAGGTATTAAGGTGAACAGGGAATTCTTTATTGGGAAAAAAACTGAATATATTGAGCAGACAAATAAATTGAAAAAAGAGATATATGGATTGGCAAATGAGGAATTTAATATAAACTCACCTAAGCAGTTGCAAAAGATATTATTTGATAAACTCAAAATACAGCCAATAAAGAAAACAAAAACAGGTTATTCAACGGATTCCGAAGTTCTTAAAGAACTAGCCTTGAGATATGAAATTGCAGAGGAAATTCTTTTATACAGGGAAAGAACAAAATTACTTACAGGTTTTGTGGATCCCATTTTAAGTTTATCATTAAAGACAAATTACATACATACAAAATTTGAACAATCGTATGCAGCAACAGGTAGATTCTCATCTAAAAATCCCAATATGCAGAATATTCCTCAAGAAATCAGAAAAGGATTTATTCCATCAGGAAATGGATTCCAATTATATGCAATTGATTATTCGCAGATTGAATTAAGGATACTTGCTTATATATCAGAGGATGAGAATATGTTATGTGCTTTTGAGAATGGAAGAGATATTCACAATGAAACAGCAATGCGGATCTTTAATGCAGATGAGAATCAGATAACTGCTGAAATGAGGAAAATAGCAAAAATAATAAATTTTTCAATAATTTACGGCAAAACAGCATTTGGATTATCAAAGGAACTTAATATTAGTAGAAAAGAAGCAACTGCATTTATAGACAGATATTTTATTGACTATCCGGGTGTGAAAAGATGGATGGATATTGCAATAAATAATGCAAGAGAAAAGGGATTTTCAGAAACATTATTTGGAAGGATAAGATATATTCCGGAGATCAGTTCAAGAAATAAAATGGTAAGAAGTCAGGCAGAACGCATTGCTGTGAATACGCCAATACAAGGCACTGCTGCTGATATTATTAAAATAGCAATAAAGGATGTATATGATTTTCTTAAATCTGAACATATAGATATAAAAATGCTATTAACAATTCATGATGAACTACTATTTGAAATTCCTCAAAATATTGATAATGACACTCTAAAAGAAATTGAGAAAAGAATGATAATGATAAAACCATTTGATAATATACTTGCAATAAACAGTAAAATATGTAATAATTGGTATGAATGTAAGGAAAGGAGGTCTAAAGATGACTAACAGAAATCCAATCATGGTATTTCTTCTTCCACTAATCACTTTTGGTGTTTATGGAATAATCTGGTATGTGAAAACAAAAAATGAAATGGTTGCCAAAGGTGCAGAAATTCCCACTGCATGGTTTCTTATCATTCCTATTGCTAATCTTTTCTGGCTTTGGCAGTATGGTAAAGGTGTTGAGAAAGTAACAGAAGGCAAAACAAATGCAGCAACTGCTTTTGTTTTGATGATCCTTCTTGGCCCAATCGGAATGGCTGTTGTTCAGAACAGCTTTAATCAAATTACCTAATAAGATCTTCAATTATCCCGGGACATTGTCCCGGGTATTTTTATTTTCTCCATAAATATTGTTTATTCTGTTTTATTTTTATCATATACTTT
The DNA here is from genome assembly GCA_030592285.1 of Caldifarciminota bacterium. Taxonomy (GTDB): domain Bacteria; phylum Hydrothermota; class 32-111; order 32-111; family 32-111; genus JAUVJU01. Next base: position 19,577 of record JAUVJU010000006.1, on the reverse strand, counting down.
TTAATATATTTATTTTATGTGAATATTTCTCATATTGACTAATTCAATTTTTAGATATAGGATTATATAAAAACAATAGGAGAATCTTTGAAAAAAATACTACTATTGATTAGTATAGTAATCACATTTTTTGGATTATTTTCAGATAATTTAATAAGAATTAATTGGGATGACTATAATAATGCTGTGGATATATTAAGATCACTTGATGTAGCAGGTTTTAGTAAAGGTAACTATTATGAAATATTTGTAAAGAATGATGAAAACCAATTGCTTATTAATAATGGAATACAATTTAAGAAAATAAATATTGAATTAAGCAAGGCGGATTTTATTACTTTGGGAGAGGTATATTCATGGATGGATTCTTTACATTTTCTTTATCCTTTAATAACTGATATTGACACATTGGGATATACTGCTGTTTATAATTTTCCATTAAAGATACTCAAAATTAATGGTGTTAATCCTAATATGCAGAATGATGGCTTTAATGGTTATCTTGTTATGGGATGTCATCATGCAAGGGAATGGCAGACGGCTTCTATGCCGCTTTTTTTTGCTGATTCTCTTTTATCATCTTATTCAATTGATAGTATAGTGAAAAAACTTATTGATTCTACTTTTATTGTTGTGTACCCTGTTGTGAATCCAGATGGTTATTATTATTCAATGGATTTAAATAATCCATCATGGAGAAAAAATAGAACATTAAGAAATGGATACTATGGCGTTGATCTAAATAGGAATTATGGAGGCGGGGTTAATACCATTTTGGAATGTGAATGGGGTTATGCTGGAAGTGGTGCATGCTCTCATTTTCCTGGAAGTGACACATACTGTGGCATATATCAGGCAAGTGAAAGAGAAACGCAGAGTGTTATGAGATTGATTAATGATTATGATTTTGATATCTCAATATCACTACATTCCTATGGAGAAATGATCATATGGCCCTGGGGATCAATATATGAAGGGGCAATTGATAGTGTGGCATTAAGCTTTATTGGCACTCAAATGGCTTCAAAAGTAGAGAAGTTATATGGTGGTTATTATAATGCTATTCAATCAGCATCATTATATCCAACAACAGGAGACACTGATGATTGGATATATGGATGGTCAAAATTTGTTAAAGGCAAGACCGTTTTTCCATTTACATATGAAATTGACAGATCATTCAATTCTGCTACTTCAGAACAATTAGATTCTATTTACAGGAATGTATATAGAGGAATATATGAGGGTCTTAACCAATGTGATTATGCAAGAAATAATAAAATTGAATTACCTATAATGCCCATTCTTTCTCAAAACAATGATACATTAAAATGGACTGGAATTAATGCTGATAAAGCGGATTACTTTACTATAAAAAATCTAACTGACATTCAAATCATTAAAGATACATTAAATGTTGATACATTACATAAAATAAATAAATTTTATATTAGTCCATCACGATTTTACTCATCCATACATTCATTTAAGGATTCAACAGAAAATGCAAGTTCCGGAATTTTATCATCAATATATAAACTTGAAATAGAAGCAAATGATACATTTTCTTTCTATACATGGTATAATATTGAACTTAATTTTGATATGGCTTTTGTGGAAATCAGTGAAAATGGTTTTGAATGGTTCCCTCTTGATACAATAAATGGAAAAATGAATGGACTTTCTCCTGATTGGATAAAGAAATCATATTCATTAAATGATTATGCAGGAAAACAGGCATATATAAGAATCAGAACTATTTATGATAATAGAACGCTATTTGAAGGTATCTATATTGATGATATTTATCCTGTTGTATTTTTTGAAACTGATACTGTTTATGATGATTCTGTAACAGGGTCAATAATGATATTTGAACAGGATATATTTTCAGAGGAGTATTTTACAATTACAGCATATAACTCTGATTATGGGTATACTGCTCAGTCAGATAGATTAATGGTCAATGCATTGAGTTTTACAAATAGACAGGAAATCAATGATAGAAAGATAAATAATATATTTTTTAATCCTCTTATTAGAAGATTGGATATAAATTTTAATGGACAATCCGAAACTGAGATTGAGATAAGAGTATATAATCTTCTTGGAGAAAAGGTTAAATCTGTAAGAACGGATAATGATATATCAATTGATCTATCATTTTTAAATTCAGGAAGATACTATTTGAATATTAAGGGTGAGGACTATATAAAAAGGGGATTACTTATTCTTCGATGAATTCATTATATAGTGTTGTAATTTTTTCAATATAATTTTTATTAAGGTCAACTTTTCTTCTTGCCATAATGGTTTTAGTTAGATCCAAAAGTTTATTTAAATCAAATTTATATCCATCTGTTCCCCATGAAAATGGTTTTAGATGTTTAATCCTTAACATTGAACCAAAAATATTGCAGAATGGTCCTATAACTGTTCCTGTATTGATCATTGTGCCAATTGCTGTTTTGGAATGTTCTCCAATAATGCATCCTAATTTAATATGACCTGAATCAAGATGTTTTTCTCCATTAAAGATCCTTATAGATGAATAATTGTTTTTCAGATCCGAGTTAGTTGTACCTGCACCAAGATTTACCCAATTCTCAATAATAGAATGTCCCAGAAATCCATAATGATGTTTATTAACATAATCCATAATAAATGATTCTTCAATTTCTCCGGATAATTTGCATGTATTTCCTGTAATAACAGGTCCTCTTATAACAGCATTATCAATAAGTGTGTTCTCGCCAAAAAAGGCAGGTCCTTCAATAAAATTAAATCCATTTAGTTTACATTTTTCTGAGATTATTACCGGACCCATTGAATCATTGATAACTGTATCTCCAATGATCTTTATATTTTTACTCATATAGATATTATTTCCATTTATTGCTTTTATATTATAATGATATTTTTTTGGATTCATTATTTCTATATATAATTCAATAAGACGATTCATAATGAATATCAAGTCCCAGTAATTTTCAATAATTATTTGTTCTTCATTTTTTGATGGTAAATTAAATAAATTAGCAGAAGGATACTTATCTTTTACTTTATCTATAAATAATTTATATGTGGAATTAAAGATTGGAATATCTTCTGTTTTTTTCATAAGATTAAGAGGATAAAAAAATGGTTTCATTATTCCTCCAATTGTTTTTTATATTCATTATAAAATGAAATAAATTTTTCTTTACATTGCTTTTTAAAAATTTCCTTAGAAAACTTTAAAGCATGTTCTCTAATTATAATAGGATCATACTGTTTATGGTCAAAATCCCTAATAACCTCTATAAGTGATTCTGGTGTTTGAGGATAAAAGAATTTACCTGTAACTCCTTCTTCTATTGTTTCCAGAGAGCCGCCGCCTTTAAATGCAATAACCGGTTTTCCGCATGATTGTGCTTCAAGTGGAACAATGCCAAAATCCTCTTCAGCAGGAAATACAAAGGCACGACATCTTTGATAATATGATAATAATTTATCATCATTAATATTATCTAAAAATTGAATATTATTCTTTGCTTTTGATTTTAATTCACCTTTATGAACACCCTCTCCAATTATAACAAGAGGTAAACCCAATTCATTAAAAGCATCAATTGCAATACATATTTTCTTATATGGTTTTAATCTTGAAACAAGAAGGAAGAACTCTTCCTGTCTTTTATTATTATCAGGTATAAAATAATCAGTATTAACCGGAGGATGAATTATTTCTGCCTCAATATCATAATATTTTTTTATTCGTTTATTCACAAATTTTGATATTGTAAAATATTTATCAGGTCTCTTTGATGATACAGAATCCCATACTCTTAATACTGATATTATAAACCTTAAACCCTTTGCAATTAAACCTTTTGTTCCTACAATAGAAAAAAATGAATCCCATGCAAAACGCATAGGATTATAACAGTATGTAATATGGCATGTTTTAATATCTGTTAAAAGACCTTTTGTCCATGCACTTGAACTTGAAATCACTAAATCATATTTTCTTGTATCAAAGCTCTCTACTGCTAATGGATAGAAAGGTAATAGATATTCATAATAGAATCCTTTAAATGGGAATTTATTCAAGAATGATTTTTTAACTTTTAATTTTTTGAGTCGGTTTGGTAATTGTTTTTTATCATAAAGAAGAGTGAATACCTCTGCCTTGGGCCATATTTCAAGAAAGGTTTCAAATACCCTTTCGGCTCCTCCATATTGATTAAGATAATCATGTACAATAGCAATTTTCATAATATATAATTATATTTATTAAAAGTAATTATTCAAGAGTTATCATTTATTTATGTGGTTATCAATAAAAAATGTCCCCATTTTTGTAAGGGCACGGTGTGCAGTGCCTTACTCAAATCATTTATCTTCAGCTCCCTCACACAACCAAATAATTGCATATTCTGAGTAATCAGAAGAATATGTTACGAAAAACTTTTATTTCTTCCTGGCATGCCTATGGCATGCTACCTCACACAAACAATAAAAGGAGCTGCTGCGAGTATAGTAAATACCAACTGTGTCGCAGATGCTCTCCTTATTGTTTGTCTTCGTCCGCTTCTGATAAGAATAATTTGAGGAATATATTGGCCTTATTGTTTGTCTTCGTTCGCTTCTGTTAAGAGTAATTTGAGGTACATTCCGAATAATGTTGAGGATTGCATATTTTGAGTAATTCAAAAAATATGTTAAACGCGAATCAATCTTGATGTTTATCTTTGGAAAGGTGAAGATCAATTGCTCTGTTGCATATTCTGAGTAATCCGAAGAATATGTTGAGCAAAGCATTATATTAAACATTGATTATTTCTTTAATATAATATATCAGAGTAATTGTGTGAATCTTTCCATCATGATTATACTGTTCTGTATTTCACTATTTATTTTTCTTTAAATATGGTAAATTATTAGTTACTTGTTCGCTATCTGTTCCTTTTTTCTTAAAATATTCAGAAATCTTCTTTTTCATATTATCATCAATCTTCCTTTCAATAATATTTCGTTCAGCATTTCCTATCTTTTCAGTAAACATTATTACAAAATTAACAATATCTTCAAATGACTCTTCATCAATATAACTCATTTTATCATTTTTTGTGTGAATGAAAACTGATGGTTTTCCGCCGGCTCTGCAAATATTGAGAAACGGAATACCGTTATGTGCAAATGACATATTGTCTGATGAATAGATATCTTCACTTACAGTTATTGGAAAACCATTAAAGTCAGCAATATCCCTTACTGTATGCATTAATCTTTTATTACCCGTAATTATACCGCGATTAACTCCAAGAACATCTCCTGCCACATCAACATTAAGTCCGCCAATAATATTTTTTAATTCCTTTTTATGTTTGTTGCAATAATGTCTTGAACCCCATAATCCCCATTCCTCTCCAGAAAACATAATAAATATTAAATTTCGTTTAACAGGATTTTTATGGAAATATTCAATCATTTCAGTAATTACACCAATTCCACCACCATTATCTGCAGCACCCGGTGAATAAGGAACAGTATCATAATGACCAACAACAATAAAGGTCTCATTTGTTTTTTTCTTTCCTTTCATATTAACAATAATATTTGTTGCTTTTGTTTTAAAGGTTTTTCCATTTCCCGTCATTATAATTTTTTGTCCTGTTTGATAGCGTAATTTAATTGCATCATCAAATGAAATATCCATCATGGGTATTACTGATCTATCCTTTATCATATGTTGAGATAAGTGCTGTGAAGAAATATTGCCATCAAATCTTACAATTGTAATAATTCCTTTTATACCAATTTTCTTTAATTTTTTGAATTGAGACATTTTAGGTCTTTCTCTTGTAAGGATGATTGCATTTTTATTCTTATTGCTTAAATTCATTACTTCACTTATGCTGTCAATGCAAATCAATTTTCCATTTATTTTATAGGGAACAGTTAAACCATAGGGAATACCTTTAACTATTACATTTTTTACTTTTATTATACCGTCACCTGTATCTGAAACAAGCATTGGAAAGAATTCTTTTTTTGCTTTTACTCCCTTTTTTCCAAGGAATCGGACTATTTTATTAGCAGCATTTTTCTCGGCATCTGTTCCTGCTATTCTAACACCTTTTATTTCATTCATTATTTTTATTGCACTTCGCAAAAGACCTCCTTTTTGTATAATTTTACTTATAAAAAAATATTTGTAAACAAAAATACTTGATTTTTTTATAATTTACAACTATTATATAAAAAATTAATAGGGACGGTCGTCCATTTTGTCCACAAAGAATAATTCTTTATTCGTGGACAAATTGGACGACCGTCCCTAATCTTTATCTTGACTTGTTAAGAATTTATTATATTATATTACATTATGTATAATACATTGAAAGCCAAAGCAAAAGAAGCAATAAAACATTCATATAGCCCATATTCACATTATAGGGTTTCGGCAGCTATTGAAACAGAGAATGGGAATATCTATACAGGAACAAATATTGAGAATTCATCGTATTCAATGACAATATGTGCTGAAAGGGTTGCAATCTTCAAGGCAATTTCTGATGGCAGTAAAAAAATTGTTAAAATATTAATCTACTCCAATAATGAAACATTACCATATCCATGTGGTGCCTGTTTACAGGTAATGTCGGAATTTTGTGAAAAGGATACAATTATTATTGTTTCAAATGATAAGTGTGATGAAACATATTCACTTAATAAGTTACTTCCAAAGCAATTTAAATTATGAAAAAATATTCTATTCTATTATTTACTATTTTACTTATTGCATGTGCAAAACAGCAGATACGAGAACCCATTGTATTTTCAAAACAGAATATTCTTTATAATCTCAATACTCCCTATAAATTCAATATTGATATTAAGCATGGTATAATGAATCTTAATTTAAAGGGGCAGAAGGATGCTTTAGGCAAGATGAATGTAAGCGGAGAAATGAATATTGATGGTGAGAAAATTATATATAATACATATTATGATGGTAAATGGTATGATGCTGATACCGGTGAACCCATAATATATGATTCTCCGATAAATCCTGATGAATTTATAAGAAATGCTTTAATAAATGATTCATTCTTTCATACTGAATCAAATGGAAAGGCAGGTAATTATAATACAATGATCAATACTGTTTTTATTACACCATTTAATTATGAAAGAAATGGTAAAATAGTTATTTCAAAAAATGGTTTTTTGGAAAATGTATCAGTAAATGAAAATGATTTTTCATTGAATATTAATATTAAATATAGTAATAATATTATCATAACACCCAAAAGAAAAGCATTGCTAATTTTACCTGATACATTTCCCATTAATAATGAAATAATTAAAAAGCGTCTTGAATTAACAGGAATGGGAACAGTAAATAAAGGCAAAATTGAACTTTATGAAAAGAGAAATGAATATATAGAAATGCTTTTATATACAGAGAAAGCTCATATAGGATATTTTGATTATGTTGAACCGCTAATATATGAAGATGAAAAGTATTTTTATGGTAATTTAAAAAATACTGCTATAATTATTGATACACTATATACATTTAATGGGAATGAATTATTAATTCCGCAAAGCAGGGGACCATTTATTGATATTATTATTGAGGAATTCAATATTGAAAGTGAAGAAAATTTCTGTTTATTCACATATAAGAGTTTATTTAAATGTGAAGTATTTGAATTTGGTAATTATGTAAAAATATTGAAAATTCAGCCGCAAATGGCTAAATATCTATATTCAATAATAAAATATCCGGCAAAATAATCTAAGGAGGCATTATGTTAGATAAAAAATTACTTGATATTCTTGCATGTCCCAAATGCAAAGGTGATTTAGAATATGATGAGAAAAGGGATATTCTTATATGCAAAAAAGACAATATTTATTATGAAGTGAAGAATAATATTCCAATTCTATTAATTGATAAAGCAAAACCGCTTGATGAAAAATAGAATAGTAATTACAGTATTGCTGATATGTACCTTTATATCAATATTTTCAGCAATAGAAAAAAAATCAAGCAATGCTTCTGTGGTTTTTACATATAGCACCAAAGATGATATTGTACTAAAGGCAGCAATAGAAATGGAAATAGAGGATTTTAAAAAGCAATTTTATATTAATTTGCCTTCATCAGGGGATTACTCTCTTTTAATGAGTATTAATGGAAAAAAGCATTTCTTAAATAATATAAAAAGTAATGTGAAATCACCTTTTTATGAAGAAGAGATAGTGTTTATGGGATTACAAAGGGTATTACATATTACTCTTTATCCACTTAGGAATGAAAATGCTAAATTGTATTATTATGATGATTATATATTTAATATTGAATTTGAAAATAGCATTAATAAGATGAGATCAAGTGATATCAATTCAATATCAATAAATGCTGAATACTCGTCTCCAATAAAAATTCAGACAAAGGAAACAATTCCTGTAAAGAAGTTTGTTAAAATGGAGATTGACAGTACGGGCATATATAAAATTGACTTTAATGATTTGGAAAATGCAGGAATGAATCCATTAATGATCAATCCCAATAAACTATGTCTTTTCACTCCTTGTACAATAATGATCCCCGTAGATACACCAGATATGTTTGTATATAGAGATCCAATAAAAAAACCATTTTCATTTATTGGAGATACTGATAATCTATTTGAAGAGGATGAATATATTCTGTTCTTTGCACAATCAATTTATGGAGATAATAAAAATAAGTATGGTAATTATGAATTGTACAATAATCCATATACTGATAGAAATATTTATATGCTTGATGTGAATTATAGTGGATCATCATTAATAAATTATCCGGCAGAATTAACATTTGATGAAGATACGATTAGTCCGTTTAATACAATAGTATTTCATTATGATTCAGTAAATCCATTAAAAGCGGGATATGGCTGGGTATGGAAGGCATTTAGAATGGGTCCTGATAGTGCGGACATGGAATATGAATTTGATTTTGATATACATTCATTAAAATCAGATACCGGTTCATTAAAAGTAAAAATATTTTTTGAAACAGATGATACATTTTCATTAGAAATATTTTTAAATGATTCTCTTGCAGGAACAATAGATATAAGGGATTATAATACAAGAATTCCATTTGAATATGAATTTCCTGTTAATAATCTTGATAATAATAATACTGTTAAAATTACACTTAAAAATATTGATTCATATTATAAGCGCATGTATCTTGATGAAATACGGATAATGTATAAACCCGATAATGAAGATATTTATGATGATATTTTTACAAATGAATTTAATGGTGATATATTTAGTATTGCCTCTAATGGGGATATGTTAATATATTATCAAAATACTAATTACCATTTATCTCAATTAAGGCAGGGTGAATACAATATTAAGGTGAGAAATCCTAAAGAACTCTTTATTGGAACACATTTATATGAACCAAAGAATATTGAATATATTGATAATGATAATATATATAATTTTAATGGTGCTGAAATGATCATTATTACAGGGAATGGAATGCGTAATGCAGCAAATACATACAAATATTATAGAGAAGAAAATGGTGTTTCTGTAAAGGTTTTTGAAATGGATGAAGTATATAATGCATTTTCTTTGGGTATTGAGCATCCTGTTTCTATAAAATCATTAATGTATTATGCATTTAACAATTGGAAGATCACGCCAAGATATCTATTATTTTTAGGTGCGGGTACCTATGATTATAAGAATATTCTAAATCCAAATGAAAAAAGAAATATTGTTCCTGTTTATGAACAGGGATATTTTATTAAGGAAGAACCATTGCTTACACAATCAACAAGTAATGTAACGGATAGATGGTTTTGCACAATTATTGGTGAAGACCAATATATTGATGTGATACCTGGCAGAATGACTATATTAAATGAAAGGGAAGCAAGGGATGTATTAAAGAAAATAATTGATTATGAAACAAAAATGAAGATGTTTTCTCAAAATAGAGTTGTTTTAATTGCCGATGATGAATACAGCAGTAGATCTTCATCTCAATTTCATGAAATTGTATTTACAAAAAATGCTGAGTATTTGGCTAATGTATTGGATTCGGATTTTCATAATGAAAAAATATATTTAGTTGATTATATGGGAGATAAACAGACATATAATGAACATTGGGCTACTGATCCCGGAGAAAAGAGACAGGTTAGATTTGATATTTATAAGAAATTAAATGAGGGTGTAGGATTTGTATATTTTTATGGTCATGGGGCACATTATACATTGGCACATGAACATATATTATTATATCCGGATGATATAGATGAATTTTATAATTTATATAATTATCCCATTGCTCTACTTGGTACATGCAATGCAGGACAATTTGATTATGATGAGGGCAGTATTGGAGATGCTTTTCAGAAACTGCCCTATTCAGGTTTTTCTGCTGTTTTTGCTGCAATAAGAGCAACATTCGATGGTGCCAATGTGAATTTAATGAGGTATATATTTACAGGGGATTTGATTAGAGGTGATTTTAATACAATAGGGGAATATTATCTTTCAATGGTCTATACAAATAATCTAACAAATACACCATTTAATATTATTGGTGATCCTGCCATGCAAGTAAGAACAAGGATAAATGATATTCAAATAAGTACAAATGATACATTTGCATTTGGCACAATTGACACAATTTCATTTGTATTCCCCAATACAAATAATAAACAGGTTTCAATAGTGGTATATCAACCTGCATATAAGGATTCTCATGATTATTGGCATGAGGAGCCTTATCATTATCAAGATTATAATAAAACGGATGGATTAATATTCAGGGGTAATTATGATATTGAAGGTGAATCATTAATGATTGAAGTGCCATTTCCCGAATCATTGATAGTTAAACCATACTATGATAATATTGAAATAACAGCAATATATGGAGACAATAATATTATTCATTATGGATTAAATAGTGGTAATTATCTTTTACATCTTGAATCGGATACGCTATATGATCAATATCCCATTCTTACAGTAAAGAGTGGTGGAATTGAAATTAGTGATAATATTAAATTGCCGTCGGATTATTTTCTTGATATTGAAGTAAATGATAGATATGGTATATATTTGGGTAATATAAATAGATACTTACCTAAAATTACAGTAAATGGTATAGCAGAAACAGTTAATGATTTTATTTATAATAATAATACAGGTACCTATACAAAGAGGATTGAAATAAATTCGGAACAATTTACCGATACGGTTTCTGTTTCTGTTTACAATAATAAATTATTACATGCATCAAAGGATTTTACTGTTGATCATATGCATGGAGTAAAATATTTTACTGATTTTACTCTTTATCCTAATCCTGCAAATGAGTATGTGTATGTATCATTTCTTTCAAATGGCGGTGGTAATTTAACTCTAACATTATTAAACAGAAATGGTGGAGTGCTATTAAAGCAGATCATACCATTTAAGGATGGATTTAATTCATTTAAATTAGATATTAATAGCGGGATTACGGGAAAAATACCGCCAGGTATCTATATAATGAAAACAGAATTCAGTTATTTTGGCAGAAAAGATGTAATAACGAAAAATAAGAAATTGGTGAAGATAGTAAAATGAAGACAAGAATAAACAATGATAAAGAAAGAAGATATTAAAGAATGAAAAAAAGTAGGTTAATAATAATTCTTAGATGTCATTCCGCACGTATGCATATTCTGAATAATTTGAAGAATATGTTCATCTTTGGAATCCAGTATTGTATGAGGATTAAATGCAATATTGTATTTATATTTTAGCAAGCAAAAGGAATGGAAAAAAGGGAAATAAAATGAAAAAAATACTTATAGTGATCATAATAATATTAGTATCAATATTTATAGTAGCGGGTGAAAAAAGATTTATGGATATTATTCTGGGAGGAAATCACATTGGATATTATCAATCATTGGTTGATACTGTAAAAAACAATATAACCGTAAATGAAGTTTCTGAAATGAAACTTATTGTTTATAATAATACTGTAAATGTAAAAGGACAAAATCTAACAATTTATGATAAGCATTACAAAATTGAAAAGTTTTTCTCAAGTGTGATTAGTGAACAAATGACATTCTATTCAAATGGGTATAGAGATGAGGATCAATTGATTGTAAAAACCGTTCTTGGAAATAGTTCTTTTTATGATACCTTTGATATTAGTGATAAAACAATTGTTTTTAATATGGAATTATTAAGTGATGAATTATTAGAAAAAGACCTTTTTATGTTTAATCCATTAACAAGAGTTATTGAAAAATTAACCGTTTTTAGTGCTACTGATGAGGATGGTTATGACAGGGTACTTAATGTGAAAAGCAGTACAACGGGTTCATTCATATATTTTAAGGATAAACAGGTTGTGAAGAGTGTAACAAGAGAAGGCATTATTATGCAAAAGGCAGATAGTAAAAATATTGATTTTGAAAATGTTGATATTGTTGATCATTTTATTATTCAAGCACAAGGAAATTTCAAAAATATTAAGAATGCAAAAAAAGCATCCTTTCTTCTCTACTCCGTTGGTAATGAAAATATTTCAAATTATAGACAAAGCCATTCAGGAGATACACTTATAGTTAATAAAACACCATTTTTTATTCCTGAAAAATTAAGTGAGACAAGTAAACATTATGTAAAATCAAATAATGAGATCAATACTGTTATTAACACATTGAAAAAGAAAACAGGTGATGATCAGGAAAAATTATTACAGGAAATAATGCATTTTGTTTTTAAACGACTTAATAAATCCATTGTATCTGCATTACTTAGCATTGATGAAATAATGGAAATGGGTAGGGGTGATTGCACGGAGCATGCTCAACTATTTGCAGCAATGGTACTTTCTGCCGGATTTGATGCGGATATTGTTACCGGCATTGTTTATACCAATGGAGCATTTTATTATCATGCATGGAACAGGGTTCTTCTTAATGGGAAAATATATACTATTGATGCTACACTTAATCAATTTGATGCTGATGTTACACATATAGAATTGTCAACAGGATATCCGCCAACAACTATTCTTTTGGGTAAGATGCAGAATAAATTGAAAATAAAATTAATAAGCAGGGAATGATTATGTATTTTGTATGTCATTGTGATGAACAAAGAGAAGAAGCAATCTCCTTATTGGCTATTCATTCTTTTCTGCTTCATCACATAAGAAAGGAGTGTACATTCTGAGTAATTCGAAGAATGTATTGAGCAGGAGTAATTCGAAGAATGTATTGAGCATTAATAATTATATTCCTTTCCTGACATGCCTATGGCATGTTACCTCACACAACCAAATAAATGAGTTGTCCGCCAATATATTATGCATTATCTTTATTTTTTTCTGCTCCGTCACACAAGTAAACGGAGGAACTGCTACACATTGTATGCAGCAAACAGGGCGAATGTGCAGATGCTCCTCCTCTTTCTTGTCTTCCTCCGCAGAAAGTTGTTATTCCATATGTAAGTACATTCCGAGTAATTCAATAAATATATTATACTTATTGTTGTCCTCGTCCGCCTTTATTAAGAATAACTCGAAATTTTCTTATGATAATTAAATAAAAAGGATTAATTATGGAACTTAATAAATACATTGATCATACGCTTCTAAAGCCGGATGCAACAAATGAGCAAATAATGATCTTAATTAATGAAGCAATTGAATTTAATTTCTTTTCTGTGTGTGTAAACCCATGTTTTATTGATTTAGCAAAAAAAGCATTAATAAAAACTAATGTGAAAGTTGCTACTGTTATTGGATTTCCCCTTGGAGCAAATACAACAGAAAGTAAAATAAATGAAGCAAGGGATGCAATAAAAAGAAATGCTGATGAGCTTGATATGGTGATAAATATTGGAATGTTAAAACAGGGAAATATTGATTATATAATTAATGAAATTAATTCAATAAAGAATATTGCAGGTGAAAAAACTCTTAAAGTTATTGTTGAAACATGTTTATTAAGTAATGATGAAAAAAAAGCAGCACTTGAAGCAGTTATAAAGGGTAATGCAGATTTTATCAAAACATCAACAGGTTTTTCAACAGGAGGAGCAGATATTAATGATATTAAATTATTCAAGGAACTTGCAGCAGGAAAAATAAAAATAAAGGCAAGCGGCGGTATAAGAACAAGAGAAAAAGCAATCAAAATGATTGAAGCAGGTGCAGATAGATTGGGCACATCTTCATCAATTGCAATTGTTAAGGGAGAATAATGTATATTCCTGATATTATTAAGAAAAAAAGGGATGGTAAAAGCATTAGGAAAGAGGATTTTGAATTTATTATTAATGGTTATGTAAATAATAAAATTCCAGATTATCAAGTATCTTCTTTTTTAATGGCATGTTTTATTAATGGACTTAGTAAAAAGGAAACATACTTTCTTACTGAAACAATGATGAAAAGCGGTAATATGTATGATTTCTCAGATATAGACGGTATTAAGGTTGATAAACATTCAACAGGCGGTGTTGGAGATAAGGTTTCCATTCCACTTGCCCCTTTACTTGCATCATTGGGATTTTATGTACCAATGGTTTCAGGAAGAGGACTTGGACATAGCGGCGGGACATTGGATAAACTTGAATCCATTAATGGTTTTAATGTAAATCTGAGTGCTAAAAAATTCAAAACAATTCTTAAAAATGAACAAGTGGTAATGGCAGGACAAACGGAGAAATTTGTACCTGCTGATAAAAAGTTATATGCATTAAGGGACGTTTCAGGTACTGTTGAATCCATACAATTAATTACAGCATCAATAATGAGTAAAAAGATGTCCGAAGGAATTGATTCATTACTTTTGGATATAAAACAAGGCAATGGTGCATTTATGAAAACAGCAAAGCAGGCAAAAATGCTTGCTGAAAGTATGTATGAAATAGGAATTAAATTCAATAAGAAAATGATCTATGCAATTACTGATATGTCACAGGTATTAGGCAGTACTGCCGGTAATGGCATTGAAATATTAGAATCAATGGAAATACTAAAGGGTGAAAATAAAAATAGAGCATATCATCTTGTAAGAGAATTTGCCGCAATGATTATGATAAAAAACAGTATTGAAAAATCAAAGAAAGATGCATATAAAAAAATTGATTATTGCATTAATAAAGGCTATGCTTTTGAAAAATTTCTGAAAATGATAAAGGCACAGGGTGGGAATATTGATACATTAAAAAGAAGTGATCTTTTGTGTAATAAAAGAGTAGAAATAAAAGCAGAAAAGAATGGATATCTTAAAGGAATGGATACATATAATATTGGGATTGCTCTAATTTATCTAAAGGCAGGGAGATTTACCAAAAAAGATATAATTGATCATAAAACGGGTGTTTATGTTCATAAACAGATAGGTGATAGAGTAAAAAAAAGAGATACAGTATTTACTGTTTATCATAATGGGGACTATGTAAAAGCAATGAATATATTGAAAAATGTATTTTATATAGGCAGTAAAAAATGCAATTCTCCAAAATTAATAAAAATTGAAAAGGTGTAGATAATATGAAAAAAACCATATTTATATTGCTTATTTTTATTGTACTAATACTTAAAGCAAAGGAATTTGCTGAGTTTAATGAAATTTATAGGGGAATGAAGGGATATGCTTTAACTGTTTTTGAGGAAACCGATATTGATACAATTCAACTTGAAGTTATTGATATTGTGAGAAATTATAATGGAAGTCAGGATGTCATTCTTGTAAAATGCTTAGGAGAGAATATTGAGAAAACCGGTATTGCACAGGGAATGAGTGGTAGTCCTGTTTATTTTAATAATAAACTTGCAGGGGCATTAAGCTATACTTGGGCAAACATGAAAGAACCAATTGCAGGGGTTACTGCAATAAATGATATGCTTAAAATAGATAAATTTGAAGTGCATGGTAAAAATGGGATTTATAAACTTCAGGGCATAATGAATCCGATCATTCTAAATGGTGTAAGTGATAAAGTAATTGAATCAGTCAAGGACTATATGCCTAGTAGTATAAATGGATTTACTATTAGCGGATCAGGCAGCAGTGAATATTATGATAAAAGGAAATCAAACATAAAGCCCGGTTCTGCTGTAGCAGTTAAGATTGTTGAAGGAGATATGAATGCATCTGCAATAGGTACATGTACATATAAGGATGGTGATAAATTGTATCTTTTCGGGCATCCTTTCTATATGAAAGGAGAAATACAGTTTCCTGTAAGTGAGGCATATATTTATACTATTTTAGCAAAAACTGATCTATCATATAAGATTGGTATTCCATTTATAGACAATGAGGCAACAGCAGTTCAGGATAGAATGGCAGGGGTTCTTGCACTTAAAAATATTAAAACGCCTATGATACCTGTAAAATTTATTCTTAATGAAAAAAAGAATGTAAATCTTAATTTTGTAAGAGATGAGGATTTGATCTCATCTTTATTACCATTAATGTTCATTCAATCATTATTTGATAATTATAAATCAGCGGGTTCTATGACTGTACAGTATCATATAACTCTATTCTCAAAAAAATCAGGTAATGTTAATTATGAAAATATGGTATCTTCTGACTTTGCTCCTATATTTGCATATATTGATATTCAATCAATTTTATATGCCTATACAAAAAATATTTTTAAAGCACCTCTTATAGATTCAATTTACATTAAGGCGGAAATACAGGAAGATATTTTGATATATTCAATTCAGGATATTATTATACCTAAAAAGTATTATTCTCCAGGTGAAACAATAAATGGCTCTGTTTTATTAAGTAAATTAAGAGGAAATGAAGAAAGTATTAAATTTACTCTTAATATACCTGATAATATTCAAGGTGATTCAATTATATTAATAGCAATAAGCGGCAGGGATGAACCCATTTTTGAATTATCACGAAGCGAAGGTATGTATGATTTTACAAATTTTGACGAATTAAAGAATATTATTACCAAATTAAAACCTGCAAATAGTATAGTTGTTAAATTGATTGATAACAAAACGGGCTTTGTGGATGTGAATAAGGAATACACAAAATTAACAGGGACTAAGATCACCCAAATGCTATTAATGGGGAAAAAGCAGGTTTATGCGGGCTTACTTAATGAAGAAGTATTATCAACATTAGGTGTTATTACAGGACAAAGCACTGCAATTATTAAAATCAGGAGGTAAAGAATGAAATTCGGACTATCAATGTTTATAATGATTTTATTTGTTTTTATTAGTGGATTTGAATCAGGCAAGAAGATTCATTATCCATATGAATCCGCCTTTAATCTTCCTGCAACTGATGGTGTTATGATATCAAAAAAGTATGCAAATCCTGGTTTTATAATAGATACAGGAAAGTATTATACACATCTGCCTATTTTTGCATATATGGAAGAAAATGGTAAAAAGATTATTGGAACAGGAATTAAACCAATCATATATGATATATTAACAGGAGATACCATTACAGAATTTCAGGATGGTGAAACGGTTTATAAAATGGTTTATGATAAGAAACTTGGAATCATTGCTGCAATTATGCCATCTGGAGCAATTATAAGCATAAAGGATAATAAATCGGATACAATTGCAGTTTTTGAGAATTCAGGAATAAATGTATTAAAAAAGATTAATAAGGAAATATATATTGCTGCCAATAATGTGCTTTATATATTGAAGGGCAATGAATTAAAAAAGATCATTGAAGTGAATGATAATAATATTTCCTATTTATATAAAAATGGCAAAGATCTTTATATTGGAACAGAGGGTAAAGGGAAGATCATTAAAATTACCGGAAAGAAACAAAAGGTATTATTTTCTTCAAAATCAGGAGAGGTTAATTTCATAACAAAAAAGAATGGAAATATTATTGCCCTATATAATACAGTGATTCAAAATAATGGTAAAAATAGTAATTATAGATCATCACTTCTTAAAATATATGATAATACAGCTGATACAATCTATGCTGATGAGGATTTTATACTGCTGGCAGAGGAGTATCTTGATGGGGTCTTATTAACAAGAGGGGAAACACCTGAAATACTTTATTATGATGGAGAGAAAATATTTACATGTGGATTTTTAAAAACCGATTATATACTTTCATTAAATGTTTATGGGAAAAATGCATATATTTCAACAGGAGATCCTGGCAGAATATATGCTGTTAAGGGATTTAATAATGAACAGACATATTTTTCAAATGTTATTGATTTTGGCAAGGAAGTAATTATTAATTCAATTCATGCATCTGTTGACGGTAAGGGACGATTGTATGTTAAACAGGGAAATTCCTTTGATATTGATTCATCATGGACCTCATTTATACTTATAAAGCCAGGTATGTATATGAATATGCCTGAATATAGATTTATTCAATATAGATACGATTTTTCAGATAAAAATGATAGATTGAATAGTATTGATTTTTATTATAAAACAAGAAACCATAAACCGGAGATTGATAGTATTAATATATTTGAACCGAGAATTATACCTGATTATATAAGTGATGAGAGTTTAAATATGTATACTCCGCTTAATATGTCAATGTATCCTGAATATAATACACCCATTTATAAAACAGATAGAAAAGTGATCTTTGTTTCATGGTTTGCTAAGGATAGGGACTTTGATAAACTCCATTACAATGTTT
Organism: Caldifarciminota bacterium; assembly: GCA_030592285.1. Classification (GTDB taxonomy): domain Bacteria; phylum Hydrothermota; class 32-111; order 32-111; family 32-111; genus JAUVJU01. The sequence continues at coordinate 855 of JAUVJU010000006.1, read as the reverse complement.
ATTTAAAAGATAAATACGGATTATATCCTGTAAAAAAACATCTAATTGAGAACTATGCATTGATCTATTGTGATGGGTTTGATAATGGATACTATGATCTGGTAATTGAGGCAGATGATTCATTGTCCAATCCCAATAAATCTATGAAAACACAAAAACAGAAACAAATTTTTATTGATAATATAGAACCTGTTATTAATAATATTAGTTTTGCAAGAAATATCTTAAAGTTTAATGTAGAAGATGCTCATTCATTTATTGATGAAATGTATTATTCTGTAAATGGTTCATCTCTTAAAACCGTTTTTCCCGATGATGGGATCTATGATTCAAAGAGAGAGAGTTTTAGTATAAATATTGAGAAAAAATCAGATGAAAATCTGTTTATTGTGATCTATGCATTAGATAAGTTTGGAAATATTGGCAGAGCAAAAAAATCAGTAAAGTGAAAACATTTTTTGCTGTTCAATCATTTAAAACAACTTTATCTGCCTTAGAAGCATATAAAATTGCTGTAAGGGAATTACGCGGATTGGATTATACCATTATTCCCATTACTGATGGCGGTGATGGATTTTTAGATACGGTAAAATTTCTAATGCCAGGCGGAAAAATAATTATCTCACATACAGTGAATGCCAATAATAATCGTATTAAATTTAGAATGTACGAAATTAATAATTGCATTTACATTGAGAGTGCCGATATAATAGGTATTAAGAGAATAAGAAGATCATCAGATCCATTTAAAAGAACAACAAGAGGGCTTGGAATTGCTCTTAACAAGGCATTAAAAACAGGTAAAAAGGTATATGTAGGACTTGGAGGCAGTGCAACAATTGATATGGGTGCAGG
>JAUVJU010000038.1 GCA_030592285.1 Caldifarciminota bacterium | reverse complement strand
TTCATCTTTATGATATGAATAGATGGCTGAAACAGGCGGAAATTGCAACTGCAATGTCTCTTGAAGCATTACAGGCAAATATGAAACCATATGATATTAGATTACATAAGGCAAGAGGATTTAGCGGAGCTCAAAGATCATCACAGGCAATTCTCAAATGTGTTGAAGGCAGTGATCTTGTAACAGGAAAATTAAAAGTTAAAGTGCAGGACGCATATTCAATGCGATCAACACCTCAGATCATTGGTACTGCTCATGATGCAATTATCTATGCAAAAAAACAGGTTGAAACCGAATTAAATGGTGTTGGTGATAATCCGGTATTTTTCCCTGATGAGGGCTTAGCAATTTCAGGTGCAAATTTTCAGGGTACTCCTATTGCACTTCCTATGGATATGATTGGAGCAGCAATAACAATGGTATGTGTGCTATCAGAAAGACGGCTTAATAGAATGTTAAATCCAGCATTAAGTACTGGTCTTCCTCCATTTCTAACAAAGGGAGCAGGTATGTTCTCTGGAATGATGCTTAGTCAATATACTGCTGATACATTAATTGTAGAGCAGAGAATTCTTTCAGCACCTGCATCTGTAATGTCTATTCCTGCAGCAGCTGATCAGGAAGATTTTGTTTCAATGGGTATGAATACTGTTCTTAAAAATATTCAGATCCTTGATAATGCAAATGGAGTATTAGGTATTGAATTTATGGCAGCATCACAGGCACTTGATCTAAGAAATTTTAAGAATGGTATGGGAGTAGAAGCAGCAAAACAGGTTGTGAGAAAATATGTAGACTTTCTTGATATTGATAGACCATTATATATTGACCATACAAAGATGAAGGAATTAATTGGAACCTGTGAGATCCTTGAAGAAGTAGAAAATGCTGTTGGTTCTTTGGGATAATTTGAAGAATATGTTGAGGGCATGACCTGTCCACCAAAACATTATGCATTATTTTAATTCATAATTTCATCTTTTCTACTCCGTCAAACAAGTAAAGGTTTATTCCGAGTAATTCGAGGAATAAATTGAACAGGAGTAATTCGAGGAATAAATTGAACAGGAGTAATTTGAAGAATATATTGTGCAAAATTTTCATTTCTTATCTTTCTTATCTTTCTTTTCTTTTTTATCTTTTCTACTCCGTCACACAAGTAAAGGAGGTATATTCCGAGTAATCCGAGGAATATGTGCTTCTTTATGCTCCTTCTCTTTCTTGTCCTGCCCTGAGTTAATCGAAGGGTCCTCCTCCGCAGAAAAGATATATTGATTCAGAGTAATTGTGTGAACCTTTTTATCATTGATTATACTATTTTAATTTTGTGGAATCGATTTAGATTTTTATTGAATATAAAGAGGAATTAGTTTATAATAAAAAAACAAATAAACAAAGGAGAAATATATGAAAATTAAAACTATCATTTTACTATTAGTTTTATCTGTGATTTTACTATCTTCATGTGGAAGTAAGAATGAAGGTATGAATGATATACTGTCAGCAAATGAATATGAAATAATAAAAGGCAATTGGGTAGGAACTCTTGATGCTGGTGGAACAATGCTAAGTATTATTTTTAGATTTATTGATGATAATGATGAATACAAAGCATATATGGATAGTCCGGACCAGGGTGCTACTGATATTGTAATTGATGATGTAATAGTAAAGGATAAAAAAGTAACATTTGTAGTGTCAAAAATCGGTGGACAGTATTCAGGAGAGATTACTGAAAATGGGAAAATCATTGGTAAGTGGAAACAGGGTGAATATGAAATGGATCTTAATATTGAAAGAATGAATGAAGTGCCTGAAGTGAATAGACCACAGGAACCAAAGCCGCCATATAATTATACAGAAGAGGAAATAGTTTTTGAAAATAAAAAAGATAAAATATTACTTGCAGGAACAATGACTATTCCTAATGGTGATGGTCCTTTTCCGGCAGTTGTACTTGTTTCAGGGTCGGGACCACAAGATAGAAATGAGGAGGTCTTTGGACATAAACCATTTTTAATTATTGCAGATTTTTTATCAAGTAATGGAATTGCAGTATTGAGATATGATGATAGAGGATTTGGTGAATCAGAGGGTGACTTTTCAACAGGAACTACATATGATTTTGCAGAAGACGCGAATGCTGCATTTAAGTACCTTCAAAATAATCCTGCAATTAATAAATATGAAATTGGTTTGATTGGACATAGTGAAGGAGGAATTATTGTTCCTATAGTTGCATCAAAGAATCATACTGTTAATTTTATAATACTTCTTGCAGGTACAGGAATGTCACTTGATGAAGTACTTTATAAACAAAGTGAAGACATTATGAGAGAAGACAATTATAGTAAAGAGCGAATTGCAATGGAAACTAAATACCAGAAAAAAATATATGTTATAATAAGAAAGGAAAATAATATTGAAACAAAAAGGAAAGAATTAGTAATTCTGTATAATGAATATAAAAATGAACTACCGAATGATGAGAAAGAGGGATTAACAGATGATGTGATTGATAGAGTTGTGTCTTCAATAACTACCGATTGGTTCATTACAGCAATCAATTTAGACCCCAAGGTATATTTAAAAAAGGTTATATGTCCAGTGCTTGCACTTAATGGAGAAAAGGACATTCAAGTTTATTATAAAGATAATTTAGAAAATATTGAGAAAGCACTTAAAGAAGGTGGAAATAAAAATTATTCAGTAAAACATTTTCCAAACCTAAATCATCTTTTCCAAAACGCTGAAACAGGTGCTGTGAGCGAGTATGCACTGATTGAGGAATCATTTTCAGAAATCGTTCTTAATGAAATGGTAAATTGGATAAAAAAAATAATTAGTAAAAAATGAAAAAAGTAGTTGCATATTTTAATATTTAGTATAAAATAAAATTATGACAAAAGAAGTCAAAAAATTATTCTCCATAAAAAAAAATCGTATCACATATATAAGGATACAAATTAATTGTTGTGTAAGTTAAATTCTTTAAGGAGGTTCTAATGGCAAAGAAGGTTGTTAAAAAGGTTGCTAAGAAAAAAGTAGCAAAAAAACCTATCAAGAAAGTAGCAAAAAAGAAAGTAGTCAAAAAGGCAGTGAAAAAAGTTGCTAAAAAGAAAGTAGCTAAAAAGAAAGTAGTAAAGAAAGTTGCAAAGAAAAAAGTGGCAAAAAAACCTGTAAAGAAAGTAGCAAAAAAGAAAGTAGTGAAAAAGGCAGTGAAAAAAGTAGCAAAAAAGAAAGTAGTGAAAAAGAAAGTGAAAAAGGTTGCCAAAAAGAAAAAATAATAATATTTTTTGTTTCTAGAGTATAAAGCCGGAATTATTTCCGGCTTTTTTTATGCAAAGAACAAAAAGACACGGCACGCTGTCCCCATACAAAGTACAATGACCCTTTTCTGCAGAGGAGGACAAGCAAAAAGATGAGCATCTGCACATTCATCCTGTTTGTGGCATACAAAGCACATCTATATTTACTTGTAACTTGCTACTTTTCACTTGTTACTTATTTGTGTGACGGAGCGGAAAGGAATGCGGAACCATTACTGTTGCAATTGATTAAAAACTGTGTATTAATTGATAAACGGAAACTATATGATAAATAAAATAAAAAATCTATTAAACTCACAGCCTGATATCCTAAATGGTAAGATATGGAAATCATTAGTATTACTTTCTTTGCCAATAATAATTTCAAATCTATTCCAAACATTTTATAATATTACAGATGCATTTTGGCTTGGAAAATTAGGTAAAACCGCACTTGCGGCTCCAACAATAACATTTAGCACAATATTTACAATCATTGCTATGGCAAGTGGACTTGCCGTTGGTGGAACTACTTTAGTAGGGCAATATAAGGGGGCAGGAAAAGAAGATAAAGTAAGAGAGGTTGCAGGAAATACATTTACATTGGTCTTTATTATTGCAATAATATTATCTGTTTGTGGTTTAATATTTTCAGAGGATATTTTGAAATTACTGAAAACACCAGATGATGCATTTGTTCAAACATTGCAGTATATGAGGGTAATAGTTTCAGGCATACCATTTATATTCAGTTTTTATGTATTTCAGGGAGTTCTGCAAGGGTATGGGAATACTGTAAGTCCTATGAAGATTAGTGCATTTACTGTAATTATTAATCTTGTTCTTGATCCAATCCTGATTTTCGGATTGGGACCAATTCCAAAAATGGGCGTTATAGGAGCAGGCTTAGCAACACTATTTTCGCAATTATTGGCATCAGTGATTGGAGTTACATTTTTATTTACAGGAAAATATGGCATTAGATTACATATTCGTGATCTAAAACCAAAATTGAAAAGTATAAAAAACATTCTAAAAATTGGATTACCCGTTTCTTTTGCTCACACCGGTACTGCCTTGGGATTTACTGTATTAATGGTATTAGTTAATACACTTGGTTCGGGAGTGGTTAGTGCTTTTGGTGTGGGGAATAGAATTATTTCCATTCTTGTAATGCCGGCAATGGGACTTGCGAATGGAAATGCAATAATGGTTGCACAGAATATTGGTGCAAATAATGTTAAACGAGCAGAAAAAACCGTATGGACTGCTGTTGCAATTAATAGTGTTTTACTATTAATATTTACAACATTACTATTCTTTTTTGGAAAGTATGTTATACAATTTTTTATTAATGACCCGGAAGTTATTGCTATTGGAAGCAGAATGTTTCGAATCACTGCATATTCAGTATTGTTTTTCTCTATTATGATCATATTTAGTGGAGCATTTCAGGGTTCAGGACATACTGTACCCGTGTTTGTTCTACATATCTCGCGATTATGGTTATTTAGGGTACCATTTGCCTATCTTTTTGTTAATTATTTTCATATGGAACATGATGGAATATTCTGGGCAATGTTTATCAGCAATTCAGTGATTACGCTGATTTCATTTATATGGTTCAAAACAGGTAGCTGGAAAAAAATGATTATAAAGAATACAAAAAAAATAAGTGATAATATTGAAATTATAAATAATTAATTAGGAGCCAATATGAAAAGAATCTTGCTTATTGTAACAATTTTTCTGATAATTATCAGTTGTGCAAAATCAAATAAAGCTGATATTAATAAATTGAGTTTACCCAAAGCAATAAAAAAGGCACATATTACTGAAATACACAATATGAAATTATCTGATGATTATTTTTGGATGCGTTATCAAAATGATGATGTAATAAATCATATTAAAAGGGAAAATGCATATACTAATGAAATAATGAAGAAAAATGAAAATCTAATTGAAATTGTATATGAAGAAATGATTGGTAGATTGAAAGAAGATGATCTCTCCGTTCCATATAGAATGAGCAATTATATTTATTATTATAGAACAGAAAAGGGAAAGCAGTATCCAATCTATTTACGAAAAAAAGCAGAAGAAAATGCTAAAGAGGAACTTCTTATTGATGTGAATGAAATGTCTGATGGTTTTGCATTTTATGATATAGGAGCAATGCAAATATCACCTGATGAGAATTTACTTATGTATTTGGTTGATACAACAGGAAATGAAAATTATTCATTATATATTCTAAATATTGAAACAAGAAATATTACAGATGAAAGTATTAATAATGTATCCAGCGTAGAATGGGCTTCTGATAGCAGAACAATGTATTATACAGTTGAGAATGAGGCATCAAGACCTTATAAGGTATTAAGACATGAAATATTTACTAATGCAAATAATGATGAAGAATTATTCAGAGATGAGAATGATCAGTACTGGATATGGTTATCAAAATCACAGGATAATAAATATATTTTTATTGGTATTTCAAGTAAATTAACTTCATATATGATGTATATTGGTGCATCTGATATTAATGGAACCTTTAGTATTGTTAAAAAGCAAGAAAAGGAAGTAAAATATTATGCCAATCATCATAATGGAAAATTTTATATAATGACAAATAAGGATGCCTTCAATTATAAAATAAGTTATTTGAAAGTTGATAAACTTACAAGTGGAGAATGGGAAACATTTATTGAAGAAAATGAGAATATTACAATTGAAGATTTTTATGTTTTTAAAAATTTTATGGTATTGCAGGAAAGGAAAAATGGATCACAGGCATTAGAGATCATTGATCTTAATACAAAAAACAGGCATTATCTTAATATGGATGAAGAAACATTTTCATTCTGGATAAGTAAGAATCCTGAATATGATACTGATCTATTCAGATTTACATACTCATCATTTATAACACCATCAACTGTATATGATTATGATATGAGAGAAATGAAACTTATTACATTAAAGGAAAGGGAAATCATTGGTGGATATAATAAAAGTGATTATATTACTGAAAAGGTTAATGTTACAGCATCAGATGGTGAAATCATTCCTGTATCTATTGTTTATAAAGAGGGGGTAAAGATGGATGGCTTTTCACCATTAATACTTAATGGATATGGAGCATATGGTTCAAGCAGTGATCCGTATTTTGCATCGGTAAGATTATCACTTCTTAATAGAGGAATTATACTTGCTATTGCTCATATAAGAGGTGGAGGAGAGAAAGGAAGAAAATGGTATGAAGATGGGAAACTGTTAAACAAGAAAAATACATTTAATGATTTTATAGATTGTGCAGAATATCTTATTAATAAGAAATACACAAATTCAGAAAATATGATAGCAAGAGGAGGTAGTGCAGGCGGACTTTTGGTAGGTACTATTGTTAATATGAGACCTGATCTTTTCACGGCAATTATTGCAGAGGTTCCTTTTGTAGATCTAATAAATACTATGCTGGATGAAAGCATTCCATTAACTACCTATGAATTTGAAGAATGGGGTAATCCAAAGGAAAGAGAATACTTTGATTACATGATGTCATACTCACCCTATGACAATATAAAAAAGCAGGATTATCCAAATATGTTAATAACAGCAGGGCTTAATGATGCAAGAGTAGCATACTGGGAATCATTGAAATGGACAGCAAAACTAAGGGAATATAAAACTGATAATAATAACATACTCCTAAAAATGAATATGGGTTCGGGGCATGGTGGTTCATCAGGTAGATATGATTTTTATAGAGATATTGCATTTGAATATGGATATATTTTGGATATATTTGGATTAAATGATTATACTTCCAAAAAAGCAATTATTTCTCCATTAGAATTAAGAGAAGAAATCGAAAAAGAAAGAGAGACCGATTATACAATTGAAGATGAAATAAAAAGATAATCCTTTGTCCTCTCTTGTAAGGTATAAAATGGTACAAAGAAATAATTTGACATAGAGTATTATTTCATTAAAATATATAGTAATAGAAAAGGAGAAAAATATGAAAATAAAAGGGGTATCAGTAATAACAACAAAAGAATTTATTAAAGAGAAATTTGGTATGGATGGTTATGAAAAATGGGAAAATTCATTATCAGAAGAAACAGCAAAATTAATAAAAGGTAATATTCTTGCATCAGTATGGTATCCATTAAAAAATGGTATGGTTGAACCAACAAAGGTTATGTGTGATCTATTCTATGATGGGGAATATGCCGGAGCAGAAAAGATTGGTATCTATAGTGCGGATAAATCTCTTCACGGAGTATATAGATTCTTTGTAAGAATTGCTTCTCCAAATACTCTTCTAAAAAGGGCGACTCAGATCTTTAAATCTTTTTATGATCCATCAGAAATTGAACTGGTTAAAATAAGCAAGGATAACTATATTATGAAATTTTCAGAATTTGATCCTCCCAGTCCATATACTGATTATAGAATTCTCGGATGGGTTAGAAAAGCACTTGAAATATGTGGTGCAAAGAATATTAATGTAGCAATCAGAAAGCATGCAGAAATAAAATCAGATTTTTCGGAATTAGTAATAACATGGGATTAAGGAATTAAATAAAATGGAAAAATGATATTGCATTGATAAAGAATAATATATTTATTTCTATTTACAAATTCATTTACCGCTTCCTCACACAACCAAATAAATATAGGGGCAACCCCATATGGTTGTCCATCATTTGGGCACGCCACGCCATGCCCCTACGAAGAATAAATTGATAAATTATTATATGCAGATGTATATTCCGAATAATTTGAGGAATATATTGATTATATTGGTTGTCTTTGTTCGCTTAAAAATGAATATTATTTGATGAAAAGTGAAATGATCAGTGGTTCTTTTCTGGTAGGATTTCCTGAGTAGAATTATTTTCCTTAGGTTTAAATATTTTCAAATTGGATGTAACAGCATGTTGAGGGCATGATTTGATACATTTCATACATCTAATACAATCAAAATAAGATTCGTTTTTGAAGATTGAGATATCCATAGGGCAATTCAGTCTGCAATTATCACATTCTGTACATTTTTCTTTATCAACTTTCAATTTGAGCAAACTAATTTTATTGAATAACCCATAAATTGCACCAATAGGACATAGCGTAACACAAAAGAATCTTTTATAGGTGATTGAACCACTTATGAAAATAAATAGGAAAAGATATTTAAGAGAAAAGAAAAATCCAATAGAATCAATAAGCATTGGTTGCATTAATAATTGCCATATACTTGCTTCTACTGTACCTGCCGGACAAATGAATTTACAGAAAAATGGTTCATGGAAAAAGATTGGAATAATAAATGTTAGAATAAGAACAATATACTTTATATATCTTGAAAATGAAGGGAGACGCATTTTGTATGTTTTTATCTTATACAGCATTTCCTGAAGAAAACCAAATGGACATAACCAACCGCAAACAAATCTACCACTAAAAAGACCTATAATACCAAAAAACCCTAATGTAAAAAATGGTATAATACCAATCTTAAGTGATTGCTGTATTGAGCCAATAGGACAGCTACCCCATGCAAGTGGGCATGAGTAGCAATTAAGTATAGGAACACATACTTTTTTTAGATTACCCTGATAGAGAAATTGACTTTTTGATAGATTTACTCCTAAATAACTATTGAAAAGGATAACAGAGATAATTTGAACAAATTTTCTTATCATGAAATTCCTATGCAATCAAGACACAAAAATTTACCAAATGCCTTAATATATCCCAAATCACCATTGATAATACCAATGGTAAAAAAAGTAATAAATGTAATTAAGAGAATAATGAAAATAATCTTTCTTTTCATTTTCTAATTATCTCAATATCTTTAATATTCATATACATAAATAATCTATCTCCCTCATGTACAATTAATGAATCAGGGATATGAAGGAATCCATAATAATGTCTGTAATTCATAATTTCAACTGTATATGTATCTTGCATTACATTAAAATTCAAATATACTGGTAATTTATTCTTATCCAAAAGTATGCTATCAATGAATAAAGTTTTCTCAATATTTCTAACAATATATCCGCTTTTTGTTTTATCAATTTCACATATCTTAGATAAAAAGACCTTGAAATTGTGTCCAGTATAGAGATTGTAATTTTCAAGTTTCAATCTTTTAATATCATCATCTATTAAATCAGATGAAATATCCATATACAGATATCTTTTTTTTAATTTGTAGATTATTGTTTGGGTATCATTTATTTCTGAAATGAAATGTGTTTTGCTAATAATGGAATCAATAAAATCCTCTGTATATGTAATAAATGAAAAATCAATTAATTGTGTAAATATTTTGCCTTCCTGAACAATACTAATTTTTTCAATTTTATCAGTAACAAGATTATCCAAACTATCATAATATATCTCAAGTTCAATCTGATTAATAGCGAATATATTAATTGAAAATATTATAATACATAGAAAAATAAAATATTTGTTCATTCAACCGTTACGGATTTGGCAAGGTTTCTGGGTTTATCAACATCAAGTTTTCTCAAAACAGCGATCTCATACGATATCATTTGCAGTGGAATAATTGATAGTAATGGAGCCATTGGTTCAAAAGTATCAGGAATATAAATAACATCCTTAAGCATACTTCCAATTTCTTTATCACCCTTTGTAGCAATACTGATAACATGACCTTTTCTTGCTTTAATCTCTTTGATATTGGTAATTATCTTTTCATAGATACTATCCTTTAAAGCAATAACCAATGCCGGCATATTATCATCAATTAATGCAATAGGTCCATGTTTCATTTCTGCTGCAGGATAGCCCTCTGCATGAATATATGAAATTTCTTTCAATTTCAATGCACCTTCAAGAGCAACAGGATAATTAAATCCTCTTCCAAGATAGAGAAAGTTTGTATGTTTATAAAGTTGTTTGGATAATTTCTGAATATATTTTCTGCTGTTTAATATTTCATTAATTTTATCAGGTATTTTTTCAAGTTCTTTAATAAGGTGTAATCCTTCATCAAAACTCATATGATGTTTTCTACCTAATAAAATGGCAAGCAGCAATAGTACAGTAACCTGTGAAGTAAATGCTTTTGTTGATGCAACACCGATCTCAGGACCAGCATGCATATATATACCTGCATCTGTAATACGAGCAATTGTAGAACCAATTACATTGCATATTCCCAAAACTATAGCATTTTTTCTTTTTGCTTCATAAATTGCTGCAATTGTATCTGCTGTTTCACCGGATTGACTAATAGCAATAACAACAGTGTTTTTTCTAACAATAGGATTTCTGTACCTGAATTCTGATGCATAATCAACTTCAACGGGAATATTTGCAAAATTTTCAATAAGGTATTTACCTAAAAGTGCAGCATGCCATGAGGTCCCGCAGGCAGTGATTATAATTCTATCTGCATCTTTAAGATCATTAATATATTTCTTAATGCCATTTAATCTGATAGTACCATTTGTCTTGTCTAATCGTCCTCTAATAGTATTTCTAATGGATTCAGGCTGCTCATAAATTTCTTTCAGCATGAAATGTTCATAGCCGCCTTTTTCAATCTGTTCAAGTGTCATATCAATTTCAATAAATTTTGGGTCTGTTATATGATTACTGAATATATTGCTGATATTTATATCATTTACTGTAATTTCAGCAATCTCACCCTCTTCAAGATAAAGCACCTGATTTGTGTGTGAAATTATTGCACTTGCATCAGAAGCAATAATCATTTGCTTATCTGATTTTCCAATAACCAATGGGCTGCCCATTCTGGCTGCAATAATTGTATTAGGTAGTTTCTTTGATATAACAAGAAGACCATAGGTGCCTTTGATTTTTTTCAATGCCTTTTTAACTGCCGTAAGTAAATCATTGTCCTCCGCAAATTCTTCAATAAGGTGAACTATAATTTCAGTATCTGTTTCTGAAACAAATTTATGTCCCTTAGAAAGTAGATAATCCTTTAATGATTTAAAATTCTCAACAATACCATTGTGAACAATTGATATTTCATTCTTACAATCACTATGCGGATGTGCATTAATATCATTTGGTTCACCATGAGTAGCCCATCTTGTATGAGCTATGCCTGTATGGGATGGATACTTTCTATCATTAATTGCATTAATAAGTTTTTGAATTTCCCCTTTTTTCTTAATGGTTACAATCTCATTATTATCATTTAAGATTGCTATGCCTGATGAATCATATCCGCGATACTCCATTCGTTTTAAACCCTCAATAAGTACTTCTACACTATTTTTTTTGCCTGTATATCCGATTATTCCACACATTTAATAATCCTTTTTACCTGATTAAATACTAATTGCAATTCTTTTTTAGAATCAAATTCCCCAATAATTCTTATTATGGGCTCTGTACCTGATTTTCTGATATGTAAAAATCCATTATCCATATCAAATCTAAGTCCATCAGTTTCAGTAAGCATTGAGTTCTTAAATTCTTTCCTGATATTCTTGAAAAATTTATCATTAATAATAGGAAATTTCACTTTTTTCATATAAAGGGCAGGAAATTCATCAATAATATCATCAATACTCTTTTTGTAATCAGCCATCATCATAAGGATAAGTGCCGATGCAACAAGGGCATCTCTTGTATTATTAATATCAGGAAGAATAACTCCGCCATTACCTTCTCCTCCAATAAGTGCATGAGATCTAATTATTAAATCAACAACATTAGCTTCTCCAACTGATGCTCTTTTTACTTTGTAATGATGCTTTTTTCCGGTGATTTCCAACATTCTGCTTGTTGATTGATTAATAATAATTACATTATTTCCCGATGAACTTTTTGAAACATAATCCGCTGTTAATGCAATTGTATATTCTTCTGATACACAGCCCCTTTTAGGAGTTACAATTGCAATCCTGTCACCATCACCATCCGTTGCCAATCCAATATCTGCTTTATGTTTTTTTACTGTCTTTTTTAGTCCAGTTAAATTGATTGGTATTGGTTCCAGTTCTCTTGTAAATTTACCATCTATATTAGTATTTATCTCAATTAATTCTACACCCAATGCTTTTAATAATGCACTAATAACAATAGAACCACCACCATTGGCACCATCAAATACAACCTTGAACTTACGCTTCTTTATTAATTTTTTATTAATTAATGGATGATCAATAACTGCTTGAATATGCTTCTTAAATAATTCAGGATTATATATATATTGTCCCTGTGTTTTTGCAATAATGGGCAATGAATTTTCAAATGATGAGAAGGTTTTATGTTCAGATATATTAAGAAATTTACCCTTAGAAGAAACAAGTTTGAGTCCATTATACTTTGGAGGATTATGACTTGCAGTAATTATATATCCGCCGCTATGCATATATTCCTTTACAAGAAATAGTATAGTGGGAGTTGGAACTATACCGCAATCAATTGTATTAATACCTGCAAAATTCAATGTGCTGCTAAAAATATTATTAAATGCAATTCCTGAAAGCCGTGTATCTCTTCCACACACTACAGTTCCTTTTTTTATGAAACGGGAGAACATTGCTGCAAAATGAGCTATATTTTCTGGATGCAGGTCTTTACCTGCAATTCCTCTTATACCTGATACACTTCTTATTAATGTCATAATCTCAATATTATAAATAAGATACAATTATAGTCAATAGAAGATAAAATATATATATTATAGATAAAAGGATATTAAATATCATAAAAACACAACATTTATATTGACAAGTTATATATAGTATGTGTATAATATAGATCTTGATAACTATAAGGAGTTATATTATGAAAAAGGGTAATCTAATAATCACGATCATAGTGGGTTTTGTTCTCATATCAATAATCATGACTGGCTTGGGCTATGTAATGACTTCACAGGGTGAGAGCGGAGATGTAAAGAAAATGATGGAAGATGAACGAATAAAAACTGCTGTGAATTTAGCAAATGTAATAGCAGCCGCTTCAATAGATCCCCTTTTTAATGAGGATGATTTTGTCATTAATGAAACAATAAATAGTGCACTTAAAGCATCTGATGGTTTAATTGAATATATATATGTTCTTGACAAAAACAAGAAAGTATGGGGAGACACAAAAAATCCAACTAATGTTTTAAAACCCTTTTCTGACAGCAAAATAAAAACTCTAAAATCAGAAAACATAAGTATACAAAAAATAAGTGAAACCATATTTAATGCGGGTGTTCCAATATTAGCAGGTAAAAATAAAATTGGGGAAGTACATATTGGTATAAAGTATCCTGTAATAGCAGAGTCCTCATCAGGCAGTTTCATGCCATTTATAATAATGCTTGCTATAGGAATTGTTGGAGCAATTATCATTTCAGTGCTTGTTAGCAAATTATTGGCTAATGCAGGTGCAGAATTTGCAACATCTCTAAAATCAGCCAAACTTGATGAATTGAGAAAACAGGAAGATGAAGCACAAAAGGATTTGTCTATTAAGAATAAAGGCATAAAAGAAACTGAAAGTAAGATTGAAGAAACTAATGTAAAATTGAAAGAAATTGGATCAAAATATGATGAAGTTATGAAAACAATTGATAATAGTGATGAAAAGCTTGCTGAGAAAGAAAAGCAAATGAAATTCTTTGAGAACAAGATAAGTGAATTGGAGAAAAAGCAGAAAGAATTGAAGTCCGATAAGGTTAGTGCAAAGGATATTGTTGGCACTAAGAAGGAACTTGTTACATTAAAATCACAAGTAAATAATTTTAAATTGCAATTGCAACAGACAATAAATGAAATTGAAACAAAGAGAAAGGAAGAAAATATATTAGCAGATAGAATTAAACAACTTAAAATCGATTTATCAAAAGCAGGAACAGGAACAGGAGCAGGTGCCCCCCCTGTATCATCACAGGATATTGAACAAAAGAAGAAAAATGAGATAGAGATTACTCAACGCATTGTTGCAAAGAGGAAAGAAGAAATTGCTCTTTCACAGAGAATTGAACTCAAAAGGAAAAAGGAACTTGAGCTTACAGGCAGGATTGAACTATTAGAAAAGAAATTGAAAGAAATGGGCACTAAATGAGTGAAATGCCCAATCACAGGCATATTGAAGAAAAGTGGAACAAAACATGGCAGCAGCTGAAATTAGGAAAATATAAAGGGAATAAAAGCAGTAAATTCTATTTACTTGAAATGTTTGCATATCCTTCAGGTGATCTTCATATTGGACATTTAAGGAATTATGTATTAGGTGATGTTCTTCACAGATATAAATTAATGAATGGATTTGATGTTATACATCCTGTAGGATGGGATTCATTCGGATTACCTGCAGAAGAGGCGGCAATAAAGCGTAACATTGCTCCCGATAAATGGACAATGAATAATATCTCAATCTCAGGTAATACTCTAAAAAGAATGGGATTTCTATATGATTGGGATAGAGAAGTAATTACATCAAGTCCGGATTATTATAAATGGACTCAATGGATCTTTATTAAATTATATGAAAAGGGACTTGTTTACAGGGAAAAGGCATTTGTAAATTGGTGTCCAAATTGTAATACTGTTCTTGCAAATGAACAGGTTGAGCAGGGGAATTGCTGGAGATGTAAAACTATTGTTAAGAAAATCAAGAAAGTACAATGGTTTATAAAGATTACTGAATATGCAGAACAACTTCTTAAAGATCTTGATAAATTAACTGGCTGGCCCGAAAATGTAAAAATAATGCAAAAAAACTGGATAGGTCGTTCAAAAGGGCTTAGAGTAACATTTAAGGTAGAGAATTCAGATAAGGATATTGATATATTTACAACAAGACCCGATACACTTTTTGGTGTAACATTTATTGCCATTGCTCCTGAAAGCGATATTCTTCAGAAATTAAATATTAAACCTGAAAACATGGAAGCAGTAAAAAAATATATTGAGAAATCCCTTCTCAAAACAGAGATTGAAAGAACAGCCCAAAGAGAAGATAAGGATGGAGTATTTACAGGGCTTTATGCTATTAATCCAATGAATAATGAAAAAGTTGAGATTTGGGTAGCTGACTATGTTTTAGCATCTTATGGAACCGGAGCTGTAATGTCTGTTCCTGCTCATGATGAAAGGGATCATACATTTGCAAAAAAATACAAACTTAAAATTAAGGCAGTTATTATGCCATTAACCGGTGAATGGGATTTTGATAAAGCAGCATTTATTGATGAAGGTATTCTTATTGATTCAGGTGAATTTACCGGACTCAAATCAGATGAAGCCATTAAATCAATTAATGATTTCATTGAGAAACATGGAATTGGAGAAAAAACAATAAATTTTAAAATAAGGGATTGGCTTGTATCAAGACAAAGGTATTGGGGTGCTCCTATACCAATGATCCATTGCCAAAAATGTGGAGTTGTACCTTCTTCTGAAAGTGATTTACCTGTTCTTCTACCAGATAGTAAGGATGTTAATCTTATTCCAAAGGGTGATTCTCCGCTTGCATCTAACAATGATTTTATTAATACTATTTGTCCAAAATGCGGTTCAGAAGCAAAAAGAGACCCAGATACAATGGATACATTTGTTGATTCATCATGGTATCAATTAAGGTATGTAGATGCTAAGAATGATAATGAGATATTCTGCCGGGAAAATGCAGATGATCAATTACCTATTGATATGTATATTGGCGGTATAGAACATGCAAATGGTCATTTAATATATTTCAGATTCATAACCAAATTTCTTAAAGATATTGGACTTCATAATGAAAGTGAACCGGCATTACATCTTATAAATCAGGGAATGATCATGGATTCCAAAGGACAGATCATGTCAAAATCAAAAGGGAATGCTGTTCCTGTAGGTCCATTTGTAGAAAAATATGGCACAGATATAGCTCGCGGAACAATGTTATTTATTGGTCCGGGATATAAGGATGCCTTATGGTCTGAAGATGGGATTGTCGGAGTTTCAAGATTTATTGACCGACTTGTTCGTATCTGTTTAAAATATTCAGATAAAAATGCTGTAAATATTTTACCAATTAATGAAACTGAGAAAAAATTATTTGTAAAGCTTAATAAAAGCATAAAAAGTATTAATAATGATATTGAGAGATTTGAGCATAATACAGCAATTGCTGCTATAATGGAACTTGTAAATATGATTTATATTGAAGAAGAGAATCTTTCTCCTGAATTCATATCATCTGTTCTATTCAATATATTAAAATTAATTTCTGTTTTTATTCCACATACATCAGAGGAATTATTCAGCATTTATAATTGTACAGAATCCATATTCCTTGAAAAGTGGCCTAAGTATGATAAAAAATGGCTTATAGATGATGAAATTATTATTATTGTTCAGATTAATGGTAAGGTAAGAGCGAAGATAAGTGTTCAGCCTGGATTGGATGAAGAAACTATTTTTAGGATTGCTACTGAGGATGATAATATAAAAAGATATTTGGAATCAGGAAAATTAGTTAAACGCATCTATGTAAAAAATAAATTATTATCCCTTGTTGTGAAATGATGTGAATTACAAAGTGATCTGTGAATTTGATGGTAGCAGCTTCAATGGCTGGCAAAGTCAGAAAGCAGGGAATACTATTCAGGACAATATTGAACATGCACTGCGAGTAATTACAGGAGAAAAAACGGGAATAATTGGATGTGGACGAACTGATGCCGGAGTTAGTGCGGCAAATTATGTGTTCAATTTTAAAACAATGAAAAAATTTCAAAATCTAAAAAGAATAAAATCATCAATAAATGCTCTTATTGATAATAATATTCATATTAAAAACATTAAACAGGTTAATGATACTTTCCATTCAAGATATGATTGCAAATTTAGATTATATAAGTATTCAGTTTATTCAGGAATATCTCCATTAAGAAGACCTTTTCA
>JAUVJU010000153.1 GCA_030592285.1 Caldifarciminota bacterium | reverse complement strand
TTGAACCATCATTTAGAGGTATTGATAAACATATGAAATGTATTGAAGAAGCAATTGCATCTCAAAGTGCTAAAGAATCTGTTAAATCGCAAGAATCGGATGATCAGTATATTGATTTCAGCTCATTTTTAACAGAAGAAAATATAGATGAAAGTTTGGCTGAAATTGATAATATTGAAATTGATCTTGATGATGATAATGAAGATAATAATAAAACTAAAAATATAAGTTATATGTAAAATGAATTATAATGCACATTTTGGATTCAAAATCTCTCCATTTTCAACATCACCTGATGATAAGTTCTATTATAATAGTCCTAATCATTCAAAGGCAATTACAAAGCTTGTTCATGCAGCAGAAACAAGAAGGGGATTAGCTGTTTTAATAGGCGATATAGGTACTGGGAAAACAACAATATCAAGAAAATTATTGGACTATTTTTCATCAAGGGATGATTACCATGCTTCGCTTCTTGTTATTTTACATTCAGAAATAACAGCATCATGGCTTTTAAAGAGAATTGCAGTTCAGCTTGGAGCAAAGGTCGAAACAGATACAAAGATACAGATTATTCAACATGTTATTCAGCGATTGGATGCTCTTAATAAAGCAGGGAAAAAGCCCATTATAATGATTGATGAAGCAAATATGTTAAAAGATAAAGAGATCATGGAGGAGTTTCGCGGACTTTTAAATATACAGAATAATAAGGGACATATGCTCTGTTTTCTTATGTTTGGCATGCCGGAGCTTGAAGTGAATTTAAGGCTTGATCCTCCACTTTATGAGAGAATAGGCATTAAACAGATTTTAAGACCGCTTAATGAAGAATCAACAAAATTGTATATTGAACATCGGTTAAATGTAGCAGGGAAAAGGGAACCATTATTTTTAGATGAATCAATAAATTTAATTCATAATATATCAAAGGGTAAACCGCGGCTTATCAATATCATGTGTGACAATGCCTTATTAGAAGCATTTATTGAGAAAAAGACATTTATTTCTACTGAAATAATCCAGCAGACCGCAGAAGACCTTGGCTTCAAATGAACACTATTATTGGTGATCTACACATCCATACAATTTATTCTGATGGAAAATTATACACCAATGATATAATCAAATTACTAATAGAAAATGATATTAAATATGCTTCAATAACTGATCATGATACATTTGAGGCATATAAAAGTGTAGATTTTAATCAAACAGATGGCTTAACAATTATTCCAGGTATTGAACTTTCCTGTTTATATATGGGAAAAGATATTCATATATTGGGTTATTTCAAAAAAACAAAGGATTTTGGCGGAATATTTAATAATAGAGTTAATGATAGAGAAGAAAGAGCAGAAAAAATATTAAAATGTCTTAGTAGAAAAGGAATACAAATAGATATTAATGAACTTAAAGAAGATGCATCTCCTTCAACTGTCTTAGGAAGACCGCATATTGCCCGTTTAATGATGAAAAAGGGCTATACTAAAACATTTAATGAAGCATTCATCAAATACATTGGTGATAAGTCAGAATGTAATATTGAAAAAAGGGACTTTTCAATAAAGGAAACAATAGATCTAATTAAGGACTTGGGCGGCATTGCAGTCATTGCTCATCCCGGATTATCCGGATTAATGAATGATCTTGATGTATTTTTGAATAATGGCATTGATGGTATAGAGGTATATAATTCCGATAATATAATGGAAGTAGAAGTTCTTAAACAATATTGTTTGAAGAATAAGATATTAATAACAGGAGGCAGTGATTTTCATGGTAATGAAAATTATAAAAAACGAGGAATACAGGAACAATATATGAATAAATTTTTAGATGTATGGAGATTACTATGAGTATTTTTCCGGATATTTTAAAACAAGAAGCAAAAACAAAAATGCTTCTTATTATACTTGATGGACTTGGCGGATTGCCTTCAAAAGATGGTAGAACAGAACTTGAAACGGCAAACACACCCAATATGGATAGATTAGCAAAACAATTTGAAACAGGTATGAGTATTCCAGTTGAAATAGGTATAACTCCTGGAAGCGGTCCGGGACATCTTGGTGTATTTGGATATGATCCTACAAATTATCCTATTGGAAGAGGAATTCTTGAGGCATTGGGTATTGATGTTGATGTAGATAATAAAACTGTTACAGCAAGATGTAATTTTTGTAATATTGACAGCAATGGGATTATAACAGATAGAAGAGCGGGACGAATCCCTACAGAAGAAAATATGCGGCTTGTAAAAATCCTGAATGAACAGATAAAATCCATTAATAATAAAACAGTTGAATTTTATTCCGGTATAGAACATAGATTTGTATTTGTAATAAGAGATATTGAGACCAATGCTGATGTGAATGATACGGATCCACAGGATATTAACATAAAACCACTTAAAGCCATTTCTCAGAATGATTCATCCAATGATGTTGCTGGGATCATTAATAAAGCAGCAAATTTGATAGGAAATGTTCTAAAAGATGAGAAAAGAGCAAATTATGCACTATTTAGGGGTATTTCAAAATTACCCAATATTGAAACAATGAAGGAGAGATTCGGGATCAGGTCGGTATGTATTGCAACTTATCCTATGTATAAGGGATTATCCAAACTTGTTGGAATGAACATTGTTGATGGTGGAAAAACAATTGAGGATGAGATTGATGCATTAGAAAAACATTTTGATAATTATGATTATTTTTTCTTTCATGTTAAGAAAACGGATTCATATGGAGAGGATGGTGATTTTGATAAAAAGGTTGGGGTAATTGAACAATTTGATGCATTACTTCCCAAAATTGAAGCATTGAATTTTGATGTTTTTGCTATAACCGGAGATCATTCCACACCTGCAATTATGAAAACACATTCATTCCATCCTGTTCCACTGCTTATTAAACATCCATATCCACGAAGAAATCCTGTAAACGATTTTTCCGAAACAGAATGTTTAAAGGGATCACTTGGAACAATATATGCAAAACATATAATAAATCTAATGCTTGCAGGAGCCGGCAGATTGAAGAAATACGGAGCATAATGAAGTCGGGATATATTGCAATAATCGGTAAA
The DNA here is from genome assembly GCA_030592285.1 of Caldifarciminota bacterium. Taxonomy (GTDB): domain Bacteria; phylum Hydrothermota; class 32-111; order 32-111; family 32-111; genus JAUVJU01. Next base: position 1,287 of record JAUVJU010000153.1, on the reverse strand, counting down.
CCAAATACCGGTAAATCAACTTTATTAAATAGAATATTAAAAGTGAAATTGGCTGCTGTTTCAAGAAAAGCACAGACAACAAGAAGTAAAATATTAGGTATCTATCATGATAAAGAAATTCAAATAATCTTTATTGATACTCCCGGAACATTAAAGGCAAAAAATACAATGGAAAAATTGATGAATAAGGATATCAGTAATTCAATGAAGGATGCCGATATTATTTGTATTTTGGTAGATGATATTCAATCAGTATCTGACTTCAGGGATTTGGAAAATTTGAAGAAACCTGTTTTTCTGATAATTAACAAGATTGATAGAATGAAGAATGAAAAAATATTAGACATTATAAATAATAATAAGGATAAAGGTTATACGGAGATCATTGCTTTGTCAGCATTAAAAGATATTAATATTGATAAATTACTTAAAATGATCACACCATATTTACCCTATGACCATTTCTTTTACCCTGATGACTATATTAGTGATAAGCCAGAAAGATTTTTTGTATCTGAATTTATAAGGGAACAGGTATTTAATATCTATGGTGAAGAGATACCGTATAGCACAGGTGTGGTTGTAGAAGAATTTAAGGAAAGAGAAAAAGGGAAAATATTTATAAGAGTTAATGTTTATGTTGAAAAGGAATCACAAAAAGGTATTATTATTGGTGCAGGTGGTAAAAAGGTAAAGGAACTTGGAGTAAGATCAAGGGCATTAATAGAGGAATTTTTGGATAATAATGTGTATCTTGAAATCCAGGTAAAAATAAAGAAAAATTGGAAGGATAATACCCTTTTACTAAATAGAATGTGGAATTATTAACAAGGAGAAATAATGAAAAGAGTACTAATTCTATTGTTTGCGGTAATCATTTTGATGTCCTGTAATCAGGAAAAAAATGGAAGTACAACAAATATTGAAGAAATGGAAACACCTATTGTAACAAATGGAACGGAGGAGACAATGAAATTGGAATTTAATGAACCCCTTGCAATTTATGTATGGCAGAACAAAGATGGCTCTAAAGAAGACACAATGATTATTAGATTCTACAAAGATGTTGCCCCTGGACATGTAGAGAATTTTATTACATTAACAGCAAAGGGAATGTATAATGGAAATTTGATCTTTAGAGTGGAACCTGGTTTTGTAATTCAGACAGGCAGTCCAACAAATGAAAATACAGGTGGTCCCGGATATATGATTGATGCTGAATTTAATGAAATAAAGCATTTGAGAGGAACGCTCGCAATGGCAAGAGCTCAGGATCCCAATAGTGCC
>JAUVJU010000090.1 GCA_030592285.1 Caldifarciminota bacterium | reverse complement strand
TTGTGTGACGGAGTAGAAAAGATTAGGATAAAAGGAAAAGAAAAGAAAAATAAGAAATAAAAAAATATCAAGATTGATTTGCGTTTAACATATTTTTCGAATTACTCAAAATATGCAATCCTCAAATTACTCCTGCTCAATACATTCCTTAGATTATTCGGAATGTACCTTTACTTGTGTGACGGAGCAAAGGTAGGCATTACTATATATCACAAAAAGAGGACATTTATTTATAGTAATTTAAGGGGACATTTTTTATTGGTAACAACAATAAGACATTTTATATTTACATTTTTAAAAAAATCAATATAATAAGTAGTATTAAATAATTATTAAATGTTTGTTTATTCAAATATAAAAAGGGAGCAATCATTATGAAAAAATTATTTTTTATTCTATTATTATGTGTTTCGCTTTTTCTAACCGGAACAGAATCCAATTGGCTTTCATCAACAGACATAGAAATCTCTGAAACATTTGTTTCAAGTAATTGGAACTGTTATACTAATACTGAGAACATTTCGGGAGCAGCAATGGAATTGGGCATACTATGGGTGGCTACATCAGGAGGTATTGTCAAATGGAATATTTCTGACAGTATAAATGTAAAATACACTACTATTAATGGCTTGGCTGATAATACAGTAAAGGATGTTTTTATAGACAATAATGGCAATAAATGGTTTGGTACAAATGAAGGTATTACAATGTATAATGACACAAACTGGATCACATATAACACATCAAATAGTAGTTTACCTCACAATACTGTTTATGCTATTACACAGGATCATAATGGCAATTATTGGTTTGGGACCGGAAATGGATGTACCAAATTTGATGGTGCAATCTGGACCGTTTATACTGATTTGGGAGGAGCTACAAATATAGCTGTTAGAGGAATCGCTGTTGACACATTGAATCATATATGGACAGCAAATAATCCTCATAATTTTGGTGAACCTGGTGGGGTTTCTATGTATGATGGTTCTGTTTGGACAAATTGGAACATTGATACTACAACATGGCATGATGATTATCTTCTATCTCTTGCAGTAGATGGTAAAAATCGCGTATGGGCTGGCACATGGTTAAATTGGGTGTATATGTATGATGGTTCTACATGGGTACATTATAATGATATAAATTCAAATCTTCTTGGACAACAGATTGAGGCAATTAATATTGAGAATGACACAATAATTTGGTTTGCAAATCATAGTGGAAGTAGTGCTACAGATAATAATAGCGGAATTTCCAAATATAATGGAACTACTTGGACAAACTATACACCAAATAATTCAGGACTAAGTTATAACAAGATTTATAATATAGCAATTGATACATTAAATAATCATTATTACTTTGGATTAGGATTAGGAGGAACAGATGGTTTTGATGGTATATCCGTATGGAAAAACTATATAAGATCCAATGAACCACAGAAAAATTATATCTCATCAATAGATGTATCTTCAACCAATAAAATATTTTTGGGTACACCTTTTTTTGGAATACTGACATTTGACGGAACTACATGGGCAAGTTATACAACAGATAATAGCGGATTAGGTGATAATAATATAAATACTGTATATATTGACAATGGGGACACCTTATGGGTTGGAAGTCAATATACTGGAATATGGAAATTTGATGGAATAACATGGACGAATTCTGATACTACAAATAGTGGATTACTCGGAAATATCATACTTTCCCTTGATAAAACATCAGATAATATGCTCTGGATAGGAACAAGTGGATGGGATGGTCCTAGTGGTCAGGATGGGGCTTTATGCTGTTATGACGGATCAATCTGGACAAATTACTACTTATCAAATAGTGGAATAATTGATGATGATGGATTTGTTATAAAAATAGATAAAGGTGATACTGTCTGGATTGGTACAGAAGAAGGAATATCTAAATTTTATAACAACAACTGGACTAATTATACAATTGCAGATGGACTTGTGAATGATTATATTCTTTCAATAGCAATAGATCCTTTAAATAACAAATGGTTTGGCACACGGGGAGGTGTAAGCAAATTCAGTGGAATTTCATGGTTAAATTGGACAACATCAGATGGACTGCCATCCAATGAAATAACAGGGATATCTGTTGATGATTCAGGAATGGTATGGGTTTCAACCCCAAATGGAGCAGCTGTTTACAATGGTTCTGAGTGGACTATATATACTCAAACCAATGGTCTTGTTGATAATGACCTAACTTCTGTTGCTACCGATAATAATAACAATGTGTGGTTTGGAAGTGACAAGAGTGGAATTAGCGAATATTCACGCATAACATCATTTATAGAAAAAAGCAAAAAGACCTTTTACATGAAAGATAAATTATTCACTATTTCTTTAAATCTATTTCATGAAAAAACTGTCATTACAATAAACAGATTTGATGTTAATCAATATATTGACAGTAATAGCAAGATGAAACTCAAAGTTTACAATTTAAATGGTAGATTGGTTAGAGATTTTTCAAATCAATTAACCAATAAAAATAGTTTACCTCTCGAAATTGCATGGGATGGAACAAATTCTAAAGGAAACAAAATTCCAATGGGACAATATTTTATTCATTTTGAATATGGCAATTTCAAACAAAGTGCAAAATTAATTTTAATTAAATAATTCATAAATAAGTATGGGCGAACATTGTGTGTTCGCCCTGAGTTTATCAAAGGGTCATTCTAAAAATTTTCCTCGCTTCCTTTTTGTGTTTTCCTTAAGTTCATCAAAGGTGCTTTATTAGCTAATTACTCCCTTAATATATTCCTTGGTCATTTCCATTTGCGGATTTTCAAATATTTCCTTTGCCGGACCATGTTCAATAAGTTCGCCAAGATATAGAAAAACCACATAATCGGCCAGCCGTTTTGCCTGCCTTAATATGTGTGTGACAATTATAACAGTATAATCATTCTTTAATGCAAGAAATCTTTCCTCTATATGCTTACTGGATCTCGGATCAAGGGCAGAAGTTGGTTCATCTCCTAAAATAATTTCTGGTTCAACTGCTAATCCCCTTGCAAGACATAGCCGCTGCTGCTGCCCCACCGATAGTTTTGATGCAGGGGAATGTAATCTATCTTTAAGCTCATCCCATAGATTTGCCTCTATAAGGTATTTTTCAACAATTGCACTTAGCTTTTTCTTATCATTCATTCCATGAATTCTTGGTCCATAGGCAACATTATCAAATATTGACATTGGGAGAGGATAGGGCTTCTGTGAAAGTAATCCCATCTTTTTTCTTATTCGGTTCACATCCGCCTTTTTTTCAAATATATTTTCTCCATCCACAAATACCTTGCCTGACACTTTAACCTCATCTATTGTATTAATAAGCCGATTAAATGATTTTAATAAAGTGGTTTTTCCGCAGCCGGATGGACCAATGATTGCAGTTATTTTTTTATCAGGAATATCAATGGAAATATTTTTAAGTGCCTGTTCATTTCCATAAAATACATTAAGGTTCTGTACACTTATATGTGTTTTTAATTCCACTATTACTCCTATTTTATTATATATTTTGTGTATTTTTTAATGAGAAATCTTGATACAATGCTGATTATAAGAATTATTACTGTTAATATGAATGCTGATGCATATGCCCGTTCCTGCACCTCGGGAAATGGTGTGTTTAATTGAAAAAAGATTGCCAGCGGCAAGGTAGCAACAGGATCAAGCAGTGAAGTGGGAATATTATCTGTAAAGCCAGCAGTAAACATTACAGATGCAGCATCTCCTATACCTCTTCCAAATGAAATAAGAATAGCAGTAAGTATTCCTGGAAGTGCCTGTCTTACAACAACTTTAAAAGCAGTCTCAATTCTATTCGCTCCTAATGAATATGATGCTTCTAATAGTTCTATTGGTATCATTTTAATTGTTTCATCCATTGCTCTTGTCATAATAGGAAGAATGAGTAATGATACGGTAATAATACCACCAAGCAGTGATGCTTTTAATCCAAAATACAGCATAATAGTAAATCCAAATGCACCATAAACAATTGATGGAACACCCCATAATACATCAAGAGAGAATCGAGTAAACATCACTATTTTTGAGTTTTTCTTTGCATAAACCTTAAAATACAATACTATTGGCAAACTAATTATAAAGGCAAGAATAGTAGCACCCCCTGCTAAGTAGAGTGACCCAATAATGGCATTTAATATACCGCCTTCCTTACCAAGATAGTATCCACCCTTTGGCGTTTGTGATATCATTGACCAGTCCATTGCAGGTAAGCCCTTTAGAATAATTGTTAATAGTATAAGTAATAAAATTATTAAAATAATAATTGTTGAATTTATCATTAAAATTTTAAATATTGTTTCTTCTATTTTATTTCTATTCATTTTACTGCGTGCTCTTCTCTACCCTTATTAAGACAATTCTTGATATGATATTGAAAAATAATACTACAAGAAGCAGTACAAGAGATGCAAGCATTAATGCAGAATCATATAAAGGAATAGATAACATTTCTCCATAATTATTGGCAATTAATGCAGGCAGTGGATATCCCGGATCTAATGCTGAGGATGGGATTTTAGCAACATTGCCTGCCACCATAAGCACTGCCATTGTTTCACCAAAAGCCCTTGATAAACCTAATACAATTGCTGCAATTACTCCCGGCATTGCTTTTCTAATAACAACATATTTTACTGTCTGCCATTTTGTTGCTCCAAGAGCTAAGGATGCCTCCTTCATTCCATTTGATACAGAATTAAATACCTCAAGTGAAATATGAATGATTATGGGAAACACCATTATTGATAAAACAATGCCTGCAGACAACACGCTATAACCCGTTGAAAATGTACCAAAAAACGGAGCAATATGATTTTTTATTAATGGCACTATTACCAAAACGCCCCATATTCCATAGACAACTGATGGAATGCCTGCAAGCAGGTCTACAAGTGGCTTTGTCCATTCTCTGACAAATTTTGAGGCATATTCCGATAAATAGATTGCTGAAAGAATTGAAAATGGAATTGCTATAATTACTGCAATTCCTGTTACCCATAATGTGCCCATTATAAATGGCAGAAAACCAAATTCACCTCTTAATGGATGCCATGACAATGAAAACATCAATTCCCAAAATGGTTTTACTGCTAATATAGGTCTTGCTTTTATATACAATGCAATACCCATTATGAGAATTAAAACTCCGGAAAAGATTACAAGTATTAACATAATCTTTCCAACAAATTTTTCTTTTAATATTCTATTGTTCATATTTTTTTACTAGTTACTTCAATTGTCTTCAATTTTCTCCAATGCTTCTTCAATCTTTTCTTCAGTTAAATTAATATAACCCGCTTCAGAAACAAACTGTTGCCCATCTGTTAAAACCCATTTAATAAATTCAATAACAATCTTTCTCTCGGGTTTACCCTGACAAACAAAATACAAATCCCTTGCAGGTGGCGATGGATATTTACCATTGGTGATTGCATTAACAATATCTTCTCTCCTATTATAAAAATCTTCATCCTCATCTATTTCCCCATTACTATTAATATCAATAGGCAACACTCTTATTCCCGGAATCTGCTCTTTGGTTTCAGCATCATATGCATAATTAATATTATTATAGCCAATGCCTAAATTATCTTTTTTGACTGCTTCTGCTAATCCCGGATCACCATATACTCCAATACCCATTATATCATCCTGATGTTTACCAAGATACTTTGCCCATGTTTCAGCAGCACCGCAAGCATCTGAACGGGTATATACATGAATTTTATTTTTACCTGTTGTTATATCAATCATTGATAATGCCTGTTCCCAATTATCAATACTTTCTGTTATCCAAATATTTATAAACATATCCCTACTTATTCCATGTTTATTGATTTTGTCAACAAATGGATTGTTCTCATTAATTGTCGGTACAACAGCATCCTTTGTTACGGCTACATACCATGCACCCTTTTCAATTTCAGCATTATAGATATCTCTTGAAATATTACCAATATCAACAATTTCTCCCAATGCATCAGCCATCCCCTTGCCTGCCCCCCCTGCTGCAATATCAATCTTTATATTTGGATGGATTTTCTGAAATTCCTCAGCCCATTTGACTGCCATAGGATATAATGCCCATGCACCCGACATTGTTATTCTACCTGATAATGTTCCATCCCTTCCTACTTCCTGTTTTCTTCCATTATTTATAATAATTCCTACTGTAATTATTATAATAATCACAATTACACCAATTAGAATTTTTTTCATTTATATATCTCCTTTTCAATTTTTATTTGACAGGTAAAATTCTGTTTATTCATTATGCTATTTTGAGTTCGTTCTTTGATGTCATTCCTGCGAAGGCAGGAATCCATCTGTATTTGATTATGTGACAAATCTGAAAATATAAAGATTAACACATTCTTTAAGTTATTATTTTTTCCTGCAAATATCTTCAAATGTTACCCCTTCAAGTATCTTACTTATTGAATTCCTTACATCAAGCATTGTGCTTTTTAGTTTGCAACGCTTTTCTCTTGGGCATTTAACATGTGCAAGTTGACTTACACATCCAACTGGAGCAAGAGGTCCATCAATTGTTCTTATTACCTTAGCAAGAGTGATATCCTTTGGATGCTTTATTAATCTATATCCACCCTTTGCACCTCTTTTACTTTCAAGCAAACCCGCTTTTTTCAAATCAAGAAGTATTTGTTCCAAAAACTTTATAGGTATTGCTTCCTTTTTTGACACCTCTTTTATCTGTAATGGCTCCCTATTATAGTTTAAAGACAGAACAATCATTGCCCTTAAAGCATATTCACCTTTTTTTGATACTTTCATTTTTTCACACCTATCCTTTTTATTCTACTATCTCTATCAACTTTATAGACATTATAGGGTATAAACACTTTTCTGTCAAGAAGATTTAGGGACGGTCGTATATTTTGTCCACGTTTTAATTATTCTTCATAATTTTACTGATCAACTGCTTGGAACAATTAAGAAATCTGGCAATTTCAGATTGGGAAAATCCTGAATTCATAATATCAATAATTATTAATTTTCTGATTTTTATATTATTTCTAAACCATTTTTTATTATTGAACATATCATAATCAATATCATATTTGCCTAAAATTCCTACTAAAATATTCTTGAATAATTGTTTACGGACAACTCTTTTTTCTGCATTTTTTGCATTTTCTCTATTTTTCATTCTTTTTTCAATTTTTAAAAATTTATCATAATTACCAATATATTCATATTGATTATTATACATTTTTTCAATATCATCATAAAAAGTCATATTTGCGTTTACAAGATTTATATTCATATCAGATGAGCCATTTTGATATGCTTTTGCACTAGAATGTCGATACTTAATGCATTTCTTGACCAATCCTGCTTTAACAGGATTATTGTGAATATAATTTACAACAGTATATAGATGCTTTTCTTCCAATACTATAAATGATTTATATCTGCCCTGAAACACATGACCTGATAATTTATACTTTCTATTAAAGTATAAAGAATATATTGTATTAATTCTGTGCATTAGTCGGTATAAAGGTATTTTATTCCTTTTTACTAATAAATGCACATGGTTTCTCATTAAACAATATGCGGAAATAATACTATCTGTTTTTGTGAGAGAGTAATTCACAATCTTATAATATTCATTTATATCATTATTTGAAAAGAAAAGAGGATTTTTTCTTTGTCCTCTACAGATAATATGATTATAGTAACCCTTTTTCTCAATTCTTGCTGTTCTTGGCATATATTCCTCCTTTTGTGGACAAAATGTACGACCGTCCCTAAATCTTTATTGGCGAAACAAATATAACCTTTTCATTAAGGATATACACTTCACCGGGTTTGCTTTTCCTCTTTTTTGTAACATATCTTATCTCAGTGTATGATACAGCAACAAGTGATGAGTGTTTACCCGCTGAATAGTATGCTGCAATGCTTGCTGCATATTCAATATCTTTTTTAGTGGGTTCTTTCCCTCCTGTAACAAGAATAATGTGAGAACCATGCTTTTCTCTTGCATGAAAAAACATATCTTTCTTTGAAGCAATTTTTGTTGTAATTCTATCATTTTCAATTGCACTGCGTCCTGCAACAATCTTAAATCCTCC
>JAUVJU010000158.1 GCA_030592285.1 Caldifarciminota bacterium | reverse complement strand
TATCTTATTATCACAAATTTCTTTCTCATCATACTATCCTTATCCACAATAAAATACACTCCACTTTTCTTTGTGGTGATTATTGTTATTCCTACATCTGCTTCTATTGTATTTATTATTCTGCCTGTTATATCCATAAGCTGATATTGTTGTACTATTCCTGTCTGATTGTTTATATTTATTGAATTGAAATTAGTTGTTATGGTAATATTTTCTTGTTTAGTATATATCTGTTTATCATCTATTCCTGAAACATTAAACCCATAAATAGATAAACCATATTTGCCATGAGTAGTGTAAAAAAATTCACCTGTTATACCAATATCATATGCACTATATCTACATTGTTCATTTGTTAGTGAATCTGGATTATATGGATCTGTATAATCCCATAAAAACATCCTGTTACCTCCTTCTACATAATCAATTAATGTATCATTTTTCATTCTAATCAATGATGTAAATCCACTTCTTTCACGCCTACTAATTTCTGTTATACTATCTACATTTGACACATCATAACAATAAAAATTATCTTCATAATTCATATATGATTTGTTATCCTTGATATATATTCCTCCATAACTGCTAAATAATTCAAATACACTATCTTTATATACAGGTACATATATATCAGTTAAATCTATTATTCTATATCTTGGTTGTGTCCCCCCACCTGCATTTGCATGTAAATAAACACTATCAAGCATTATATTGAACATACCACATCCAGTCATTACTTCATTTGCTTTAACTGGTGAATTTGGGATTGATATATCAATTACTGGAATACCTGAACCCGTTAAGCTTCCATTTGCTAATACTGCCATGTTTCCATATATATCTATCATTGTTTGAAAATATCCTGTTATTAATGTTCCTATAATAAAAGGATTATTTTCATCATTTATATCAAATACTGTTAATCCGCTATCTTTATCTGCCATATATACATAATTACCTTGTTTTACTACATCTTCTGCTATATGCCTGCTATAACATTGACTAATTACTGTGGGATTTGTTCTTGTACTTATATCCATTATCATTAATCCACCATCTCCTGATGCTACATACAGCCGATCTCCCTCTATATCAATTCTTCTACATTCTCCATAGCCACGATATTCACCTAATAGTACAGGATTACTCTTATTGCTTATATCTATTATTTGTAAACCACCACTTCTTGCTCCCACATATAATCTATCTCCTATTACTTCAAGTTCATAAGCATATCCATCTGTATCACATTCACCAATTAATGTGAATATTGTGTCATTCTGTATATCATATATCCCTATTCCATTAAGTCCTCTTGCTACTATCAGTATTGTATCTTCAATTAACTCTACATCATAAGTATAACCATTAGTAATAAAATTTGGTTTCTCAATAATATTGTATATATCACTTATATCTAATACCCCTATACCTTTACTTCCATAGCCGAAGTATACATGGGGGAATTTCAATGCTACTCCTCTTGTATCTTCAGTTGCTGTATAAAAATCTGTAAATGTACTAACATCACTTGATCCTGATATGTTAAATACCGATACATATTCATTCTGATATGATGCTCCAAGCGTATCTTCTTTGTCATATCCATACCCAAAACCTGCTCGTCTTATATAGGTAAGATTTACTGTGTCATTAATAAAATATTGATAATTATATCTACCACATATATATACTGTATCACCTTCAACAAACATATCTCTCCACCATCTTGTTTCTGTTGTTTCATGGTATTGATTTGAAAGTGTAGGATAATATAATGTGTGAATATCATATATGTTTAATATTGAATCTTCTTTGCTTAAAAATAAATAATTTCCTACAACATTTAAATATGTTATATAATTACCAATATATTCTTCATTCATTAGTGTTGGATTACTTTCATCACTTATATCAAGTACCCATAGATAACTGCCACTACTGATATATGCAGTACTATCCTTAACTGCTATTGCCTCAGTTGGTCCATACTCCCATGTCCCCAATTCCTCAATAATCTGTGAATATGATAATATACTTATTAGTAAAATTATTGATATTAGAATTATTTTTTTCATTTAACCTCCAAATATTTAACTTTTATTATAAATTTAATATGCTAGGTTGTCAATAGAACCGTTCATTAAGATAAGGCTCAGAAATCATCATATTGGGGACGGTGCTTGAAAAAGTGGAAAAAGTTATAGTTCTTCTTTCAATATCTTACTAATTGCAGAATTATCATATCCGAAAAAATGAGCAATCTCTGAATGATTATATCCATATTTTACAAGTTCTTTAATAATTTGTATTCTAATATCTTTCTTATTCTTATCTCTATCCCATTTATATGTTAATACTTTCTCTATTTCATAGCCAAGTCCCTCTGCTATTTTCTGTGCATCTGTATAGATATCCCGTTTAGACAATCTCTTTTCCTTAAATTTGCTTTTATCTCTTCCAGACATTCGCTTTTCTAATGATACATAATCATCTTTACTACCTATACTATCTCTATATATAGGATATTCCATATCTTCGGATTCCATAAATTCTATATATCTTTCTGTATCTTTGAATATTGGTATTTTTTCTATATTAGGTATATTCTCTTCTTGTTTATCTTCATAAAACCTCGCACTTGAATACTTATATTCACCTGGTGTTTCTACAATCCCTGCTTCTACTGGATTCATATGTATATATTTTATAAGAGATACTAAATAGTAATTATCCAATACTACTTTTGATATGTATCTGCCCTGAAATACATGACCTACAAGATTATACTTCTTATTGAAGTAAAGAGCATATTTTGTATTTAATCTTTTCATAAATATTTGGAGTGGATATTCATTCCTGTATATATCCATATGAACATGGTTTGTCATAAGACAATAAGCATAGATCTCAATATCTGTTTCATTTAAAAGCTTGTTTACTATTGAAAAATACTTTGCTCTATCTGCCGGTGAGAAGAAAATTGGGTTTTTCCTCTGTCCTCGGCTAATTACATGATAATGATAGCCAAATATATCAATTCTTGATGGTCTTGCCATATTTCGCTATATCACATTTGCTACAATTTTTCAACATTTTCAACCACCGTCCCCATTTTCCTTCTTTGTCAAGTGTGCAGAACGGATTAAATTCTTTATAAAATTTATTGTTTGGGCTGAAATAATGATTTTTCTTCTCTCCTCATCCTATTCTTTCCGCATTCCGCATTTCTCATCCACTTTTTCTACTTTTTCAAGCACCATCCACATTTTCCTTAGGTAAAATTGAATCGGTTGGAAATATTTTTTTATATTTCTCATTATCATTCTTTATCCAGTAAATTGTATCTTCACCAATTCCATCAGTAGCATTATGCCAATAATCCAATATATCCCTATTATACTCCGCACAATAATATGCAAGTTTCTTGTATTCAATTCTCTTCCCCTCATTACGAGATATAAAATAATAATCCCATTTATCATCTATTTCTTCATATACAGGAGATTCTCCTGTTGGATTTGGAATAGAATCTTGTTCTGTATTACTATTCCAAAATCACCCTTATTATAAGTGTTTACTGCATATCCATGCGTTAGGATCAACGGGTATGGACGATATGGTTCACTGAAAATCATTATTGATATAATGATTAATATTAATAACATCAATATCTTCTTCATTTCTTTACTCCTTTATTCATTTATCTTTCTTGCAACTTTTCTTCAGATTATTTATGTTCTTTTCTCCATTTCTTTCTATTCACGGTTTACAATTTACTATTTACTGATTTATTCATTTGTTCTTCAATTATATTTTATCACCATCAAAGGTTATTTTGTTCAGTGAATTACCCATTGTATCTATTATCCATATTGAATCATAAGATGCTGATATATATTTGGTTCCATCCTGACTTAGGATGCCTTGTAT
>JAUVJU010000150.1 GCA_030592285.1 Caldifarciminota bacterium | reverse complement strand
CACCATACTTTTTATCTAATACAAGATTATGCATTTCAGCAATTGCTTTTGTATGACTTATAATTTCCTTATTAATTACAATTTCTTCTCCATCAAATCTTGTTTGTTTTATTGATGAATCTACCACTCCTATCTTATCAACTAAACCCCTAACAAGACATTTTTCTCCATTTGTATCAATTATTTGATATTTTAGAGAAGAACTTCCGGAATTAATAACAAGAATTTTCATTATTTACCTACTTTTCATATGTTAAAAAACCTTTATTATTGCAAAAAAATATCATATAAGTAGAGAAAAACAATTTTCTGCGGAGGAGGACAAGCAAGAAGAAGAGCATATTTCTCAAATTGTTCTTAACAAAAGCGGACAAAGACAACGATAAGTATAATATATTCTTCGAATTACTCAGAATATACATCATTGATAACCGCTTTGTATGCTTACTGCTCGCAGCAGCTCATTTATTTGGTTGTGTGAGGGAGCTGAAAACAATATATTCCTCGGATTACTCATAATGTACAACCTTTGCTTGTCCGACAAAGCAGAAAAGCAATAATTATTCATATGTTAAAAAACCCTTTTTTGTAATAAATCCATTTAATCCCTTTTCTCTCATCTGCACAATAAGATCAGGAACATTATATTCTGCCTCTGATATGCGATTCATTTCTTCAATCCATATCTTCATTGTATCAAGCCCCAGTTCATCAGTCATTTTAAGTGGTCCCTTATACATTCTTAATCCCTTCTTCATTACTCCATCCACCGTCTTGCAGCTTACACCATATTCCTTAATGGTTTTACATGCTTCAATAACAGTGGATATTAATATACGGGGACCAATGCCGCCAGGGCAATCAGAAATCCTATGCACATCCAAATCCAATTTCTCAAAAAATTCCAATAGTATTTCCATTGTTGCATTATTTACATTTTCACTTTTGATCATCTCAACAATCTTGTATGTTGGCACAGATGGTATGGGATGTATATTTATACATCTTTCGCCAATTTCCTCATCTTTAATTATATCTTTAAGTATATTTATTTGTGCTGTTAATATTATGGGTATATTTAGATCCAATTCATTTTTAATTTTCTTAAGAGCATGCCTTTTTATTTCAATATTTTCTTCAACACTTTCAATAAGTATATCAATATCATTCTTCATAAAGTCAGTAAATAAATCAATATGTTCAATTCTGGACATCATGATTTTCTTATCCTTTCTTGTCATTCCCCAATGCTCAATCTCATAATCAACATTATTTTCTATTATTGATAAAGCATTATTGTAAATATCATCATTTTTCTCATACACAATAGCAGTAAGTCCCTTACTTGCAATTGTCTGGACTAACCCAGTACCTACATTCCTTATACCATAAAATCCGATCTTTGATATTTTCATGTATTCTCCTTAAAAAATATTTGAATCTCATAATCAGCAGATTTCTTAGAGTCCGAAGCATGAACAGAATTTCGCCGCAATGTCTGCCCAAACATATTTCTAATTGTGCCATTTACAGCATTTATTGGATTTGTTCTTCCCACTATTTGTCTCAGATATTTTATAGCATCATCCCTCTGTAATAGTACAATCACTGTTTTTCCCGAAACAATATAATCAACAAGTCCTGAAAAAAAATGTCTGTCTTTATGAACTGAATAGAATGCTTCCGCTTTTTCTCTTGAAATATTCTCCATTTCCAAATCAATAATCTCAAAACCCTCATTTTCAATTATGCTCAAAATCTTCCCAATAAGATTTCTCTGTACCGCATCCGGTTTAATAAGAAGCAGTGTTTTTTCCATAATTATCCAGGTAAAATTACTGTGCCTGATTTACCTTTTATCACATCTTTTGCTAAATCAATAGATCCAATATGTCCTGAGTTCCCTGTTTCTTCCACAAATGAGATCATTGACTCAATTTTTGGTCCCATTGAACCGGCAGGAAATTGTCCCTGTCTAAGGTATTCCCTTGCTTTTGATACTGTTAATTCATTAAGTAATATTTCATTATATTTTCTATAATTCAAACATACATGTTTTTCATTAGTCATAATATAAAATTTTTCTGCATCTATCTGCTTAGATAGTAGAGATGATGCCTTATCCTTATCTATAACTGCATCCATACCCTCAATGTCTCCATTCTTGTCATAGTAAACAGGAATACCTCCACCTCCAACAGCAATAACAATATTATCATTTATTAGAAGATCCTTAATGGTTTGCTTTTCAATAATATCAATGGGTTCAGGTGATGGAACAACGCGTCTAAAGCCCCTGCCTGAATCCTTTTTAACAATCCATCCCTTTGCTAATAGTTGAGGCACCTCTTCTTCACTATAAAAGCGTCCTACAAATTTTGAAGGATCATCAATGGATTTGTCATCCTTATTAACAAACACCTGAGTAATAATAACAGAAACATTCTTATTGATATTCTCTTTTTTCAAGCGATTGATCATTGATTGTGCTATCATATAGCCAATAAAGCCCTGTGTCTCTGCAACAATTGCTCCAAGGGGCATTTGCGGGGTTTCCTTATAGGCAAGCTCGTTTTTTAGCATTTCCTGACCCGCCTGCGGACCATTGCCATGGGTTATAACAATAGAGAATCCCTGATGGAGCAATTCAACTGCTCCATCAAGGGACATTCTTGTATTTGCAAATTGTTCGCCTACATTGCCTTTCTGTCCTTCCTGAATAAGAGCATTACCACCTAAAGCAAGTACAGCGATTTTTGTCATTTTTTGCTCTTGATTTTATTCTTCTTCACAAAATCTTTTAATACACTATTTAATGATGGTTCGCCAATTTCCTGAAGATCATAGCCAACCCTTACAGATGGTTTCTTGATCTTAACAAGTCGCCTTAGATCTATAGGAGTAGCAATGATAACTGCATCACATTTTACCTTATTAATAGTTGTTTCAAGATCCTTTATCTGCTTTGGTGAATAACCCATTGCAGGAAGGATTGGACCGGCATTTGGATACTTTTTATATGTTGCCTTGATTTCACCAACTGCATAAGGATGCGGGTCAACAATTTCAGCAGCACCAAATCTCATTGCTGCAACAACACCTGCTCCATACTGCATTTCACCATGTGTGAGTGTTGGACCATCTTCAACAACAAGCACTTTCTTGCCTTTGATAATGGATGGTTTATCCACACTAACAGGAGAGGCTGCTTCAATGATCACTGCATCAGGATTGACTTCTCTGACATTATCTCTTACTTCCTGAAGACAATCCGGCTCAGCAGAATCAATTTTATTTATTACAATAACATCCGCAAGACGGGTATTTATTGCACCTGGATAATATGTAAGTTCATGTCCTGCTCTATGAGGGTCAACAACAGTAATTGTTAGATCACTCTTATAGAATGAGAAATCATTATTTCCGCCATCCCATAAAATAACATCTGCTTCCTTTTCTGCTTCTCTTACTATTGCTTCATAATCAACACCTGCATAAATAATTGTGCCGCTCTTAATATGTGGTTCATACTCTTCCATTTCTTCAATTGTACATTTATGCTTTTTAAGATCAGCAATTTTGGCAAATCTCTGAACCTTCTGTTTTACAAGATCTCCATAAGGCATTGGATGTCTGATTGCTACAAGTTTAAGACCCATTTCTTTTAAGACCTCAGTAACCTTTCTTGTTGTTTGTGATTTTCCACATCCTGTTCTTGTTGCCACAATTGAAATAATGGGCTTTTTTGATTTAACCATTGTATCATTGGGACCAAGAAGCATAAATGATGCACCTGCACATTGAACATCTGATGCTTTGGACATCAGATACTGATGTGGCACATCTGAATATGAGAAAACAACAATATCAATTTTTTCTTTCTTTATGAGTTTTTTAAGGTCATTCTCATCATAAATGGGAATACCTTTTTTGTAAAGTTTGCCTGCAAGAGCTGCCGGATATTTCCTTCCATCAATATCAGGAATCTGAGTTGCAGTGAAACATATTACATCATAATCCTTGTTATCCCTGAAATAAGTGTTGAAATTATGGAAATCCCTGCCTGCGGCACCCATAATTAATACGCGTTTTTTCATAAAGAACCTCCTGAGAGTTCAGTTTGTTTTGTAAAATACTTTACTTTAATTAGATATTGAAAATAACATATTAATACACTTATGTCAACTCATCATGGATTAATTTCGCCCCCCATATTATCCTATCGTAGGGGCACGGCGTGCCGTGCCCTCTTCTCTTCTAAAATACAATACTCTTTATAATCTTTCCTTTTTCAATAATATGTACAAAATAAATACCCGATGCAAGAGGGATCTCCAATGCCTGTCTTTTAATATTCACTTTCTTAACCTCACTGCCCAAAATATTATATACCTTAACTGTAAATTCCCCATTACTGACAAACTTCAATTTCCCTATCATTGATTGTATCTTTACTGTCTTGGGCTGATAATAAACCTTTATTGCAATCTTCATTT